>NZ_JAPDBE010000016.1:0-95572 GCF_027705025.1 Aeromonas sp. D3
CACCTGCTTGTTCAGGCCGTCATGGAGAGCTGCACCGTCAACGAGATGGTGTTGGCCGAACAGCTTGTCGCGCGCACGCCGGACCACTCGCTGACCCTGTTCGACAAGGGGTTTTACTCCCTCGGTCTACTCCATGCCTGGCACACCACCGGCAGCGAGCGGCACTGGTTGCTGCCACTCAAAAAGGGCACGCAGTACGAGGTGGTACGCAAGCTGGGGCGCCAGGATGTACTGGTGCAGCTCAAGACCAGTCCACAGGCACGCAAGAAGTGGCCGCAACTGCCGGACACAGTGGAAGCCCGCTTGCTGACCCGCACCATCAACGGCAAAGAGCGGCAAGTGCTGACCTCAATGGTCGACCCGATGCGCTTTGTGGGCACCGACATCGTCGAGCTCTACAGCCATCGCTGGGAAATCGAGTTGGGCTATCGGGAGATGAAGCACAGCCTGCAACAACACCGGCTGACCCTGCGCAGCAAGAAGGCGACGGGGATACGGCAAGAGCTGTGGGGCGTGCTGCTGGCGTACAACCTGCTGCGCAGCCAGATGGTGAAGATGGCGGCGAGTCTAAAGGGATACACGGCAAGCCAGCTGAGCTTTCACATGGCATCGGTGTACCTCATCCATGAACTGAGTTGCATGCCGTACATGTCCCCGGGGACTATCCCGAAGCGGGTGGCGGAGCTGGAGCAGCAGGCGGGGCAGTTTGTGCTGCCGGCACGAAGGGAACGAAGTTACCCCCGCTGCGTGAAGCCAAGGCCACAGAAATACAGTGTAAAAAAAGCCAATAAAAACAATGCCAGTCAGGCTTAACTGACTGGCATTGTTTTTATTGGCTCCCTTTTTCAATCAACTTCTATGACCTCACCCGCTTTCCCCCCCTTCTTCATGGGGCTGAATACCATCTTTGCCGCCTGCCTCTGGCGTTTGTGATCCTGGCTATCGGCAACCTGCTCAAGGTGCACCACTGCGGCCGAGCCAGTGTTCACACAATAAAAATGGGAGCCAGTGGCTCCCATTTTTATGACCTGCCCGTCAGCGATGCGCCGATCAGGATGCTGCCTTGCTGGTGTGCATCCTGGCCTTTGCCATGCCGATGACCATGGGCAACAAGGAAATAAAGATGATGCCGAAGATGAGCAGCGTAAAGTTCTGACGCACCACGGGTAAATTGCCAAAGAAGTGGCCGGCATACACGAAGGAAATAACCCACAACAGCCCCCCCACCAGGTTGAATACCAGGAAGCGCGGATAGGTCATGGCACCCATGCCTGCAACGAAGGGAGCAAAGGTTCGCACGATTGGCAGGAAACGGGTGATGATAATGGTCTTGCCACCATGGCGGTCGTAAAAAGCGTGAGTCTTGTCCAGATAATCCCGACGGAAAATTTTGGAGTCAGGGTTGCGGAACAGCTGCTCGCCGAAGAAGTGGCCAATGGTGTAGTTGACCACGTTGCCCAGCACGGCAGCGATGATCAGCAGGGCCGCCAGGGTATGAACATCCAGCACACTGCCCACTGTGAGGGCACCAGCAGCAAACAGCAGTGAGTCACCCGGCAGGAAGGGAGTGACCACAAGCCCTGTCTCGCAGAAGATGATCAGGAACAGGATGGCATAAACCCAGACGCCATAGTTTTCAAAAAGTTCTCTCAAATGCACGTCAACGTGCAGAATAAAGTCAATCGCAAACAGGATCAGATCCATTTTTTCATACTCATGAAGTGAACGGCGTGGAGTCTACGCCAATGCATTCAGGGTCACAATCTTCCCATTGAGCTCTTTTTAATCAACGAAAGGCGAAGCTCAATCGATTCCCTTTTTATCCAAAAAATCATAAATAACCAACGCCTGTTCACCCCTGATTAAGGGGGAGGCTGGTTCAGTCTCGTTTATCCAGTGTCAGCCTGACATGTTCGGGCAGGCACTTCTCCCATCCCCACAACAAAAGCAGCAGCAGGGTCAGGTCATCGCACCAGCCAAGCAGGGGAACCACATCGGGGATGAGATCCACCGGGCTGAGGCCATAGAGCAGGATAAGGATCACCAGCCCCTTGGCCCACCAGGGAGTGGCAGGATGGCGAAAGCCCTGATAGAGACGGCGCATGCGCCGCCAGATGAGCCAGCGTTTGCCGTTCGGCTTATTGTTCAACTCTCGATCAACTCGTGGCGCAACTGCTGGATCTGGTCTCGCAGCGCCGCTGCCTGCTCGAACTCCAGATCCCGCGCATGCTGGAACATCTGCTCTTCCATCCGTTTGATCTCTTTTGCGATCTCGCCAGCGGAGCGAACATGGTACTCCCCTTGTGGCTCGGCAGCCTTCCGACCTCCCCTGCCCGTCTTGCCTGCACTGCGGCTGCCCCCCATGTCCATCACATCCCCCACCGACTTGTTGAGCCCTTTGGGGGTTATGCCGTGTTCGAGGTTATGGGCATGCTGCAGGGTGCGACGACGCTCCGTCTCCTCAATGGCTACTCTCATGGAGTTGGTGATGGAATCCCCGTACAGGATCACCTTGCCGTTGAGGTTGCGGGCGGCGCGGCCAATGGTCTGAATGAGGGAGCGTGTGGAGCGCAGGAAGCCCTCTTTATCCGCATCCAGGATGGCCACCAGAGAGACCTCCGGCATGTCGAGCCCCTCTCGCAGCAGGTTGATACCGACCAGCACGTCAAACTTGCCGAGGCGCAGATCGCGAATGATCTCCACCCGCTCTACGGTATCGATATCCGAGTGCAGGTAGCGCACTCTAACGTCATGATCCGCCAAATATTCGGTCAAATCCTCCGACATCCGCTTGGTGAGGGTCGTCACCAGCACCCTCTCCTCCACCGCGACCCGCAGCCGGATCTCGGAGAGCAGATCGTCCACCTGGGTGGTCACCGGGCGCACTTCTATCTCGGGATCGAGCAAACCGGTCGGGCGCACTACCTGCTGCACCACGTCATCGCCGGATTTACCCAGCTCGTAGGGACCAGGGGTAGCCGAGACAAACACCGTCTGCGGCATCAGGGCCTCGAACTCATCGAACTTGAGGGGCCGGTTGTCGAGTGCCGAGGGCAGACGAAAGCCGTACTCCACCAGCGTCTCCTTGCGGGATCTGTCCCCTTTGAACATGGCGCCGATCTGCGGCACCGTCACGTGGGATTCATCGATGATGAGCAGGCCGTCCCCTGGCAGGTAGTCAAACAGGGTGGGCGGCGGCTCCCCCGGTGCACGACCGGAGAGGTAGCGGCTGTAGTTCTCGATACCGGAGCAGTAGCCCAGCTCTTGCATCATCTCCATGTCGAACTGGGTGCGCTGGCTGATGCGCTGCTCCTCCACCAGCTTGTTGAGAGACAGCAGCTGTTCCCGGCGGCTTTTCAACTCCACCTTTATATGCTCAATGGCACCCAGAATGGTTTCGCGCGGGGTGGCATAATGGGTCTTGGGATAGATGGTGTAGCGCACCACCGTCTGCTCGATGGCACCGGTCAGGGGATCGAACTGGGAGAGCCGCTCCACCTCTTCATCAAACAGCTCCACGCGCAGCGCCAGCTTGTCCGACTCGGCGGGGTAGATGTCGATCACCTCTCCCCTCACCCGAAAGGTACCGCGCTGGAATGCCATGTCATTGCGGGTGTATTGCAGCTCGGCGAGACGACGCAGTATATCCCGCTGGTTGATCACGTCCCCGACTTTGAGGTGCAGCATCATGCTGAGGTAAGCCTGGGGGTCCCCCAGACCATAGATGGCCGACACGGACGCAACTATGATGACGTCACGCCGCTCCAGTAGCGCCTTGGTAGCCGACAACCGCATCTGCTCGATGTGATCATTGATGGAGGCATCTTTCTCGATGAAGGTGTCCGTGGTCGGTACATAAGCCTCGGGCTGGTAGTAGTCGTAGTAGGAGACGAAATACTCCACCGCATTCTCGGGGAAAAACTCTTTCATCTCGCCATAGAGCTGGGCAGCCAGCGTCTTGTTGGGGGCCATGATCATGGTGGGGCGGTTCAGGGTCGCGATCACGTTGGCCATGGTGAAGGTCTTTCCCGAACCTGTCACCCCGAGCAGGGTCTGATGGGCCAGGCCGGACTCGATGCCATCAAGCAGACGGGCGATCGCCTCTGGCTGATCCCCTGCGGGTTGAAACTGGCTGGCCAACTGAAATAACTTGCTCATGACGACTCCCGGCAAAAAACGGCAAGGAAGAAGTGTACTCCGAGTTGGGGTGGCCTGGGTATCCACTCTCCTGCCCAAGCGGCTATTGACCTCAAAAAGCGACCTCTGTATGATGCCCCTCCTTGCCTGATGTTCCCCCGTAGTTCAGTCGGTAGAACGGCGGACTGTTAATCCGTATGTCACTGGTTCAAGTCCAGTCGGGGGAGCCAATTCCTCACCATCTCGGTGCAAGTTATCCACTTTAGTGCTTTCCTCTGCCGATTTTAATGCACAAGCCGCTCACTGCGGTGACATCCCCCATTTGTCTCCCTGTCCATGCCAGCAGCGTTTTGTTCTGTTGCGCCTAACTATTTGATTTTTATAGAAACATTTTTCTTCCGGTATTTTTTGAACAGCCCTTGCAACCCAGTATTGGCGCGGCCTGCAGCCTGATCGCCAAGTTTCACACACAGGGTTATCCACAGAATCTGTGGGTAAGTCAGTCAAACCCAGTCACTGCCTAGCTTGGCAGGCCATTGCCATCGACCGGCTCCGATTTCTCTTCCCAACCTCATTTTCTGCTGTTTTTGAATGCCCCCCTAAATGGGTCGAAACACCGGCCATCAGATGCCTTTTCCAGATATCTTTTCGCTATCCCGCGAACAGTGGGTCAGCATCCGTACCTGCCCCTTGAACCGGTTCCTGACTCCTCCCCCGCTCTTCAGTCAGATATGCTGAAAAACCGCGAAACGACTCTCCCAAACAGCAGGGAATAAATTTTCAAGCAGGTCATGCGGACAAGGATCACAGATAGCAGGAATCACTAATTGACAGCGGGGCAGACAGCGCGAAATAGAGCGGATCTTCCTGGTTGCCCCGTGTTTTCCCTCAACCAAGGGGCAGCAAGGCAGCTTGCTACCGATTAATCCTCCTTTGGCGCTTCTTTATTGGTAAGGGATCCGGCACAATATCGGTCCCACTTTTTTCCTCGGTTTTTCCGGGCATGACCATAGATTTCGTGACACTGTTACATCAAAGCGACTCCCTGCTGCTGTTCGTGGTACTGGCCTTCGGCCTGTTGCTCGGCAAAGTCAGGCTCGGCAATTTCCAGATTGGCAACACCATAGGCGTGCTGTTTACCGCCCTGCTGTTCGGCCAGATGGGTTTCGAGTTCACCGCCACCACGGAGAACGTCGGCTTCATGCTGTTCATTTTCTGCGTGGGGATAGAGGCGGGGCCGCACTTTTTCAGCGTCTTCCTGCGGGACGGCATTCACTACATCACCCTCACTCTGGTGATCCTGCTGACGGCGCTGCTGCTGACAGTGGGGCTGGCCAAGTTCTTCAACCTGGGGCCAGGCATGGCCGCCGGGATCCTGGCGGGCTCGCTCACCTCAACCCCGGCCCTGGTTGGTGCGCAGGATGCCCTGCGCAGCGGCCTGCTCAACCTGCCTCACAAGACAGACATGCAGTCCGTACTCGACAACATGGGCATTGGCTATGCGCTGACCTATCTGGTCGGCCTGGTAGGCCTGATGCTGGTGGTGCGCTACCTGCCTTCACTGGCTAGGCTGGATTTGAGTACAGAAGCGCAGAAGATCGCCCGTGAACGTGGACTGTCGGACAACGAAAGCCGCAAAACCTACCTCCCCATCATCCGTGCCTATCGGGTCGGCCCCGAGCTCGCAGCCTGGATTGGTGGTCGTACTCTGCGGGAAACCGGTATCTATCCCCACACCGGCTGCTATGTGGAGCGGATCCGCCGCAACGGCATACTGGCAAGCCCGGATGGTGATGCCGTCATCCAGGAAGGGGACGAGATCGCCCTGGTAGGCTATCCGGAAAGCCACGAGAAACTCGACGTCAATTACCGCAACGGTAAAGAGGTGTTCGACCGTAACCTGCTGGATCTTCAAATAGTTACCGAAGAGATAGTGGTGAAAAACGATGGGGTAGTCGGGCGCCATCTGGTGGAGCTCAACCTCACCGAGAAAGGCTGCTTCCTCAACCGGGTGGTACGGTCCCAGATAGAGATGCCGTTTGATCGCAACATCATGCTGCAAAAGGGTGACGTGCTGCAGATCAGCGGCGAGAAGCAGCGGGTCAAGCTGCTGGCCAACAAGATCGGCTTTATCAGTATCCACAGCCAGACCACGGATCTGGTCGCCTTCACCACCTTCTTCGTGCTGGGTTTGCTGATTGGCTCCGTCTCCCTAGTATTCGGCCAGCTCGAGTTTGGTCTGGGCAACGCCGTCGGCCTGCTGCTGGCAGGGATCCTGATGGGCTACCTGCGCGCCAACCACCCCACAGTCGGCTATGTGCCGCCCGGGGCATTGCGTCTGGCCAAGGATCTGGGGCTCGCCGTCTTCATGGTGAGCACGGGTCTGAAAGCCGGTGGCGGCATCCTCGACCACCTGAGTGAAGTGGGTATGGTGGTGCTCTTTTCCGGCATGCTGGTGACCACCTTGCCGGTGCTGGTGGGCTATCTGTTCGGGGTCTGGGTGTTGAAGATGAACCCGGCACTGCTGCTGGGTGCCATCACGGGGGCCCGCACCTGCGCCCCGGCCATGGACGTGGTGAACGAAGCAGCCAACAGCTCCATTCCGGCGCTCGGTTATGCGGGTACCTATGCGGTGGCCAACGTCATGTTGACCCTGGCGGGGTCCTTCATCATCGGCTTCTGGTTCTAACGCCACATCGGATTTGCTGCAATAAAAGGGGAGCCGTTATGGTTCCCCTTCTACATTTCACGGTTTTCCCATTCCCTGTCCTCTGCCAGATACCGCAACATCTCGTGTCCGCAGCCATCCGCATCACACCTCTGCCCCAACAGGCATGCTTGACCATCTCGAACGAGACGGCTGCAGTACCACAAAATAGAGCCAATGGTGCTATCTGACACCTTGGACCAAACTCAATGAGCTAAGCAGCCCCTTGCCTGCCACTTACACTCAATGAAAAGAGTGAGGTACTCATCATGAAAAGGTTATGGATCATCCTGGGCTGGATGCTGTGCAGCCTGGCGCCGGCCACGGCGGCTGAATCGACTGCAGCGCCCGACGACGTGCCGGCGTCCCTGGCATTTAGCGCAGAGGAACTGTCCCGCCCCCTGTTTGGTGACCTCGATGACATGCTGGAACGACGCACCATCCGGGTTCTCACCACCTACAACAAGACCGGCTACTTCATCAACAAAGGGGTCCAACGGGGCGTAACCTACGATGCTTTCATGCAGGTAGAAAAACGGCTCAACGATCAGCTGCGCAAACAGAAGGCCATCAAGCGCCACCTCAAGCTGCAGTTCGTCTTCATTCCGGTGGCCCGTGAAGCCCTGCTGCAAGCCCTGATCGACGGCAAAGGTGACATAGCGGCAGCCAACCTCACCATCACGGATCAGCGCAAAAAGCAGGGTGTGGCGTTTACCAATCCCTTATTGGAAAACGTGCGGGAACTGCTGATCTCTGGGCCTCACTCACCCAGGGTGGAGAGTGTCGCCGAACTCGGCGGCCAAACTGTCCATGTGCGCCCCTCTTCAAGTTACTTCGAGAGCCTCATCGCCTATAACCAGGCCCGCAAAACCGCGGGTGAGCCCCTCATCGACATAAAGCCTGCCCCGGAATCCCTGGAAGATGAGGATCTGGTGGAGATGGTCAATGCCGGCCTGCTGCCCTTCATCATCATGGATGAGCACAAGGCTCGCTTCTGGAAGAAGATTTTTCCCGCCATCCAGATCCACGAACAACCCGCATTCCGTGAAAGGGGTGTCATCGCCTGGGCAGTACGCAAGGAAAGTCCCAAGTTGCTCGCCATGCTCAACGAGCAGATAGCAGCCCAGCGGGGTAAGGCCACAGGAGAGGACATCCTGGCCCGTTACCTCAAGCAGAACAAATTCGTCAAGAGCGCTGCCGCCGAGACTGAGCGCAAGAAATTCCTGCAGCTGGTAGATCTGTTTCGCCAGTACGGCGAGCGTTTCGATGTGGACTGGCTGCTGATCGCGGCTCAGGGCTATCAGGAGTCAGCACTCAACCACAAGGCGCGCAGCCCGGTCGGCGCCATCGGCATCATGCAGATCATGCCCGCCACCGGCAAAGGTCTGAAGGTAGGCGACGTTCGCCAGCTCGAACCCAACATCCACGGTGGCGTCAAATACATGCGCTGGATGATCGATCACTACTACGCCGACGAGCCCATGACGGCCCTCGACAAGGCCTTGTTTTCATTTGCTTCCTACAATGCCGGCCCCGCCCGGGTGGCACGACTGCGGACAGAGGCCAAGAAACGGGGACTGGATCCCAACATCTGGTTTCATAACGTCGAGTATGTGGCGGCCGAGAAAATAGGGCCAGAAACAGTGACCTACGTGGGCAACATCTACAAGTACTACATCGCCTACAAGCTGGTGATGGAGCAGCTGCAGCGCAAACAGCAGGCCACTGAAACCATCAAACAGCAGGAGACCATCGGCGACAAGGTTTCCTCAGCGGCAAAAACGTAGTGGCGACCAAGCCGCTGCCAGCACGAACCGGGCTCCCCCTTTTCAAGCGGGGAGCCCGGTGTTTTTTACCTCCAGCTCCTGGCCAGCGCGACATCAAGCCATCTTTCAGCAACAAAGCGTCTGCCCATGACCAAAATGCACAAAATGACCAGAACAGCCTTAATAGCCATTACGGTCAGATTGTTCTCCAACCCGACATGATTAATTAACCTCTTTGCAACAATCACAAGGAGTACATCATGTTGCAAGGAACCCTCAAGCGCACCCTGCTCTGCTGCCTGCTTGGCGCCAGCCTCGGCGTACAGGCCAAAATAGATGACATCCACTTTCTGATCCCGGGCGGGGCCGGCGGTGGTTGGGACAACACGGCCCGGGGGACCGGCGAGGCGCTGACCAAGTCCGGCCTCATCACCACCGCCTCCTATCAGAACATCTCGGCCGGTGGTGGCGCCAAGGCCATCGCCCACCTGATCGAGACCTCGGCCCAGTCCGACAAGACGCTGATGGTCAACTCCACCCCCATCATCGTCAAATCCCTCTCCAAGGAGTTGCCGCAGTCCTTCCGGGATCTCACGCCGGTCGCCGCCATTATTGCCGATTATCAGGCACTGGCCGTACCGCTGGACTCGCCCTATCAGAACTGGTCCCAACTGTTGGCGGCCTATGAAGCCAACCCTGCCAAGGTGAAGATAGCCGGCGGATCCGCCCGTGGCAGCCTGGATCATCTGGTGGCGGCCATGACCTTCAAGAATGGAGGGGCAGATGCCAGCAAGCTGCGCTATGTGGCCTATGATGCGGGCGGCAGCGCCATGGCCGCAGTGCTGGCGGGAGAGACACAGGTGCTCTCCACCGGTTTTGGCGAAGCGATGGAGGCGGTCAAATCCGGCCAGATGCGGATCCTTGGCGTCACAGCCCCCGAGCGGATGCCGGATGCCAGCCAGATCCCGACCTTTAGCGAGCAAGGCAATCCCACTGTGTTTGCCAACTGGCGTGGCTACTTTGCCTCCCCCACTGTCAGTGCGCAAAAATCCGCCGAGTTTGCCGCCCTGCTCAAGCAGATGTATGACAAGCCGGAGTGGGAAGTGGTCCGCGCCCGCAACAGCTGGACCAATCTCTACCAGTCCGGTCCCGAATTCACCGCCTTTCTCAACAGCCAGGAGCAGCAAATCGGCAGCCTGATGCGTGAGCTCGGCTTCATCAAATAATCCCTCAGTGGCGGGCGAGGCCCGCCCATTGGAGTCACCGTTATGCACATGACCAAGGAGCGGCTCGGGGGGCTGCTGTTTTTGCTGCTCTCCCTCGCCTATGGCTATCACGCCACCCTGATCCCCGGTTATCCCGGGGACGAGTATGAACCCTTTACCGCCAGCACCTTGCCCTATGCCCTGTCAGGCGTCGGCGCCCTGCTCTCCCTGCTGCTGATCTGTTTCCCTGGCGGAGAGAGACTGCATAAAGAAGCCGGTAACTGGCGGCTGGTATTTGCCTTGCTGCTGCTGATGCTGATCTATGGGGTGGCCCTCGGCTGGCTCGGCTTTGTCATCGCCACCACCCTGTTCCTCATCGGCGGGATCCGCTTGATGGGCGAGCGGAGCCTCTCCTTCGCCTGCAAGGTGAGTGTGCCCTTCACCCTCATTTTCTGGGCTCTGTTGACCAAGGTGCTCAATGTCTACCTCGAACCGGGTCGGCTGTTCACCTACTTGCTGGGATAAGGAAATCACATGTTAGACGGAATCTTGCAAGGCCTGGGCACCGCCATGATGCCCATCAACATCTTCATGGTGATAGTAGGCTGCTTCGTCGGCACCTTTATCGGCATGCTGCCGGGGCTGGGCCCGGTCACCGCCATCGCCCTGATGATCCCCATCACCTACGGGCTGGATCCGGCCTCCGGCATCATATTGATGGCCGGGGTCTACTACGGCTCCATGTTCGGTGGCTCCACCTCCTCCATTCTGATCAACACACCGGGTTGCTCGGCCAGCATGATCACCGCCATCGACGGCTATCCCCTGGCCTGCAAGGGCCAGGCCGGCAAGGCGCTGGCCATCGCGGCCTACGCCTCCTTCACCGGCGGCACTCTGTCGGCCATCTTCCTGATGGTGGCGGCACCGCTGCTCGCCAAGGTGTCCCTCTCCTTCCAGTCGGCGGACTACTTCGCCCTCATGGTACTGGGACTCTCCGCCGTGGCCGCCTTCGCCGGCAAGGGACAGGTACTCAAGGCGCTGATCATGGCGCTGTTTGGCATCATGCTCTCCACCGTCGGCATCGATCGCAGCGTCGGGGTGGACAGATTCACCTTCGGCCTGCCGGACTTGCGCGATGGCTTCTCCTTCCTGCTGCTGGCCATGGCCACCTTCGCCCTGGCAGAGATCCTGATGACGGTGCTGCGCCCGGGCAAAGATTCCCGTGACGAGGAGGCGAACAAGATCCAGCAACTCGGATCTCTCAAGCTGAGCAAGGCAGAAGTAAAAGAGATAGCCCCACCCATAGTGCGCTCCTCTGTGCTGGGTTTTCTCATCGGCGTGCTGCCGGGTGCCGGCGCCACCATCGCCTCTTTCATGGCCTATGGTGCCGAGCGAAACTTCTCCCGCAAAGCGAAGCGGGATGAATTCGGCAAGGGCAGCCTGACCGGCATTGCCGCGCCGGAAGCGGCCAACAATGCGGCTTCCAGTGGTGCCTTCGTGCCCCTGCTGACTCTGGGGATCCCGGGCTCGGGCACCACGGCACTGATGCTGGGGGCGCTCATCGCCTATGGCATTCAGCCGGGCCCTCGCCTCTTCATGGAGCACCCGGACGTCTTCTGGTCGGTGATCATCTCCATGTATCTGGGCAACGTGGTACTGCTGATCCTCAACCTGCCGCTTATTCCTTACCTGGCAAGGGTACTGGCAGTGCCGCGCCCCGTGCTCATTCCCATGGTACTGCTGTTCTCTCTGACCGGTGTCTATCTGGTCTCCTTCAATACCATGGACATTCATGTGATGGCACTGGTGGCGCTGATCGCCATCGGCCTGCGCCTGCTGGACTTCCCCATGGCTCCCATGCTGCTCGGCTTCATTCTGGGTGGCATGCTGGAGGACAACCTGCGCCGGGCTCTGGTCATCAACGACGGCTCCCTGAGTTTTCTGTGGGAGCGTCCCATCACCCTCGGCTTCACCCTGGTCACCCTGGTGATGCTGCTGTTGCCAATCTGGCAGTGGTGGCAGGCTCGCAGGGCGCCAGTGGAAACGCTGCACTCGGAGCCGACCTGATCCCCATGAGCTTGCAATGTAAAAGAGCGCCCAAAGGCGCTCTTTTTATGACATCAAAGATGAGTGCAGCATGCTGATGCGTCAGTGTTGGCGCTTCTGTATTGACTGATAACGGCGCTCCGGCCGCCCGACGGTGCCATATTCCAGCTCAGGGCTCGCCAGCTGCTGGCCCACCAGAAACTCCAGATAACGGCGCGCCGTGGTGCGGCTCACCCCCACACGGTTGCCTATCTCCTCGGCGCTGGCCCCAACGCTGGTCAATGCCGCCAGCACCCGTTGCAGGGTAAGCGCGTCTATCCCTTTGGGCAGGCCAGCGGCCGCCACCTGCTGCAGCGGTGTACCGAGCAGGGCATCCACCGCCTGCTGATCGATGTCTGCAAGGGCCGCCAGGGCCGCGCGGCTCTGGCAATAGTTATCAAGGGTATCCCGCAGCCGCTCGAACACCACGGGTTTGAGGATGAAGTCCACCACCCCGAGCCGCATCGCCTCCTGCAAGGCGGTCGCCTCCCGTGCGGCAGTGAGCAGGATGACATCCAGGCAGGCCCCGGCCTGACGCAGTTCACGCAGCAGGGCAAAACCCTCTCCGTCGGGCAGCCACACATCCAGCAACACCAGATCGGGTTTGAGGATGCCAATCTGCTCTCTGGCATCGAACAGGGTGAGCGCCACCCCCAGCACCTCGAAGCCCGCCAGCCGCTGAACGAAGCGGCGGTGGATCTCGGCGATGGCCGGATCATCTTCGACGATCAGGATCTTGATCACTCACACCTCCTTGGGAATGTAACAGACGACGCAACTTCCCTGCGCCGTGGCTTCGATGGTGATGGTCCCCTGCAGGGCATCCAGCGTCTTGCGCACCAGAGAGAGGCCGATGCCGTGATTCGGCTCCGTCTTGCTGCTGACCCCGCGCTCGAACAACCTGTCTGCCAGGGCAGGATCTATGCCGCCGGCTCCGTCCTCCACCTCCAGGATGAGATCCTGGCCGAGATCGCTCAACGAGACCCGGATCGGCTGGTAAGGCGCACCGTGGCGACGGGTCGCCTCGAAGGCATTGTCGATGAGATTGCCCAGCAGTGTCACCAGCTGGGAACCGCTCACACGAAGGGGAATGTCGTGCAGACGGGAATCCGGGTCTACCACCAACACCAGCCCCAGCTCGTGGGCCCTGTGATACTTGCCAAGCAACAGCCCTGCCACCTTGGGCTTGGCAATGGCCCCCATCAAGAAGCTGAGCAAGGTTTGCTCGGTAGCCGCTTCCCGTCCGATGAAGGCGAGCGCCTCCTGGGTAGCACCCAGTTCTATCATGCCGGCTATGGTGCCGAGCTGGTTGTTGTGTTCGTGGGTCTGTACCCGTAACAGGTCACTGTATGCCTGTACCTGGGAGAGCTGGGCACTGAGTTCGGCCAGCTCATCCTTGCGGCGAAAGCTCGATACGGCGCCGATCAGCTTGCCGTCCCGCACCAACGGCAGCCGGTTGACGATGAGCTGCTGGCCGTTGAGCACTATCTCTTCATCAAACTGGGGGCGCGGATCCTGAATGAGGGAGAGCATGCGGCTTTCAGGCAACAGTTGGGTGACAGGTTGGCCGATGGCCGCCCTCGCTGCCTGCTCATCGAGGCGCAGCAGCCTGATGCCATTCGGGTTGAGGGAGGTAAGCCTGCCTTGCTCATCTATGGTGAGGATCCCCTCGCGTACGGTACGCAGGGTGCAATCCAGCTCGGCATAGAGGCGCCCGATCTGCTCGGGTTCGAACCCCAGGATGGCCCGCTTGTAGCGCCGCGCCAGCCAGGCGGCAGCGGCGCTGTTGAGCAAGACGATGAGCAGGGTCATCGCCAGACCAAAGCGCAAAAAATCCTGTAGATCTGCGTCTATGTCGCGCACCAGATAACCGACCGACACCACGCCAATGACCTGTCCCATCTCGTTGCGGATCGGCCCCTTGCCGCGCACCGAGACACCGAGCGACCCCTGGGCACGGGAAATATAGGCTTCTCCTTGCAGGGCACGGGCAGGATCGTCCCCCACCATGGGCTGGCCGATGCGATCCGCATTGGGGTGCACCAGCCGCCGCGCCTTGCTGTCACCAATGACGATGTAACTGGCACCGACTTCGGCGCGGATCCGCTCAACCAGCACATTGAGCCGGGCTGTGTCGCCCCGCTTCACCCCGGCAATGACGCCGGGCTCACGGGCCACCAGCCGCGCCACGTCAAGGGCCTGATCGCCTACCTCCTGGTAGCGCTGCTCGGAAACGTAGTAGTAACTGGCCCCGCTCAGCAACACCAGTTGCAGCAGACTGACCAGACAGAGCATGAGCAGGAAGCGTCCTTGCAACCCGAGCGTCATGCCTCCTTGTCGCCTCGCAACAAGTCGAGCAGCAGGCTGCCATCGCGCAGTGCCTTGTGCACCTGTACCGAGGTGGGCTTGGTGGGATCTTCGTAGAAATGGGTGGATTCGATCTGCAGCCGCACCAGGTATTCGGCCGGCAACTGGCTGGCCAGAGACTGGTGCAGCATGGGGAACAGCAGCCGATCGGCGCGGGTTATTTCCCCCCCCAGCAGCAGCTTGCCCGGATTGAGCAGACAGATGAGGTTGGATAGCACCCGGGAGAGACGACCGGCCGCCTGATGGAGAATGTCCTGACACAGGCTGTTGCCCGCCAACGCCAGCTCGCACAACTCGCGGATGGTGACAGTTTCCGGCAAGTCATACTCCTGCATGCGCTCGCGCAGATCCCGGTATTGCGCCTCCAGCGCCTGATTGGTCACCAGGGTACAGGCGCAGCCAAAGCCGCCGCAGTAGCAGCGCTGACCATAGGGTTCGAGCTGCAGGTGGCTGAGATCGCCGAGCAGGGCCGACTCGCTCTCGATGAGCTGACCGTTGACCACCATGCCGACACCTATGTCGTTGTGGACGAACACCAGCACAGCATCGGCACAATTTTTGGCGGCACCCCACTCACGCTCGGCCTGGATCCAGGTGCGCACGTCACCACTGACCAACACGGGCACCTCGAACGCCTGTTGCAGGGTCGGACCAAGTGGCCAGTTGCGCAGATCATAGAAGGGGAAGTGTTTCACCATGCCGGAGTGACGCTCCACCTGCCCGGGTAGACAGAGGGCGATACAGGCAAGGCGCAACGCCTTCTTTGGCAGGAAACCCTCAATGGCTCGCACCAGACTGGCCAGCAGATCGGCGCGTTCCGCTTCGCTGAACGTATGACGATGACGGGCAAGAGAGCGACCGGCCAGATCGAACAGGGCCATGTCCACATAGCCACGGCCGAGGCGCATGGAGAGAAACTGGAAGCGGCGTTCGTTGATGCGCAGCAGGGTCTGACGGCGACCACGCCCCACCGAGCTTTCGCCACAGGTCACCACCAGACCGCCATCAAGCAGTTCACGGGTGATCTTGGTGATGCTGGCCGGAGAGAGGCCGGTCAAACGGGACAGATCGGTACGGGACAGCTCCTTGTGCTCCTCCAGGCTGGCGTAGACCAGGCCATAGTTGAGCTGACGGATCAAATCGATACTGCCTTTCACGATCTCATTCATAGGGTACGGGTTAACGAAAGGAACGGATGGCGGCAATTTTCCCACATTCTCTGCCGATCCCCAAATTTGCCGTCTGGAAATGACGTCCAGACGGCAAAAATGCGATCAATAACGGAATTGGGAGACTAGTTTACGCAATTTGTCACCCGTGCTGGCCAGGTCGCGGGTGGTGCTGTTGGACTCCACAGCCGCATCGGTCAGCTCGCTGACGATCTGCTGGATGGCCACCAGGTTCTTGTTGATCTCCTCCGACACCGCATGCTGCTCCTCGGCGGCGGTGGCAATCTGGATATTCATGTCGTTGATGGTGCTGACCGCCATCACCATGCTGTCGAGTGAGGTGGCGATATGGCTTGCCTCCTGTACCGTCTCCTGGCTGCGCTCCTCGCTGGCCTGCATCACGTCTACCGCCTGTTTGACGCCACTTTGCAGCCGTTGAAGCATCTCGTTGATCTCTTTGGTGCTCTGCTGGGTTCGGCCCGCCAGGGAGCGCACCTCGTCTGCAACGACCGCAAAGCCGCGCCCCTGCTCACCAGCCCGGGCTGCTTCGATAGCGGCGTTGAGCGCCAGCAGGTTGGTCTGCTCTGCAATGCCGCGAATGACCTCCACCACAGAGCCAATCTTGCCGGTTTCATGGGCCAGCTGCTCGATGACCCCGGAGGCGGTATGCACCTCCCCCACCAGCCGGTTGATGCTGTTGATGGCGGTGCCCACCACACCACGGGCGGCGTCGGACTCCCGAGCCGCGTCACTGGTGGCCGTCGCCGCGTTGGAGGCACTGGCCGCCACTTCCTGCGCGGTGGAGCTCATCTCGGTCACGGCAGTGACCACCTGATCCGTCTCTCTGCTGTGGCCCTGCATCTGATGATCATAGTGTTCGCTCAAGCTGTGCAACTTCTCCACGGCACTGAACAGATGATTGCTGGTTTCCCCCACCTGGCTCACCACCGACTGGATCCGCTCGACGAAGCGGTTGAACGCCGTGGCCAGCTGGCCAATTTCATCATTGCTCTGCACCTTGAGGCGCTGGGTCAAATCCCCCTCACCGTCTGCGATGTCATTAAGTGCCTGAACCGCATCTGCCAGCGGCCGGGTAACCCGGTTGCCTATCACCACTGTCGCCACCAGGGTGATGCCCAGTATCACCAGGATCAGCAGCACACTGCTCTGCAGGGAGTTGTGCATGTTGTTCTCGCGCTCGGTGCGTAGCGCCGCCAGCTCGTTGTCTATGTCGTCGATATAAAAGCCGGTGCCGATAATCCACTCATATTTGTCGAGCACCAGGTTGAAGGAGAGCTTGGGCGCATCCCGCCCGATAGAAGGCTTGGCGGTCCAGTATTCGGAGAAACCATCTCCCTGACGGGCGGCTTTGACGATCTCCTGGATCAGCAGCTTGCCTTTGGCATCCTTGTCCTGCCAACGGTTCTTGCCCTCCATCTCGGGACGGGTCGGCAACAAGACGGTATTGCCCTGAAAGTCGTAAACGAAGAAATAGCCATCGCTGCTGTAGCGCAGCGGCCGCAATATTTCGGCTACCTGCTTGCGCACTTCCGGGGTATCTGGCTGGTTGTAGACAGTGTCGACAGCCGTCTTGGCGAGCATCAGATAGCTGCTGAGCAGCGCCTTGCGCTCCTTGATCGCAGTCTCCCGCGCAACGATCAGATCGGCTTCGAGATCGCTCTTGGAGATCATGTAATTGCTGAGGTTGACTACCAGAGCCATCAGGAGCACGGGGACGGCTCCCAACAACAGAATTTTCTGTTTTAGCGTCATTTTTCACATCCTTGCTGCTGTTTTTATTGGTGTTCCGTTCCTACCTGACCAGTATAGGACGCTGGTCGACGGGGACCCGCTTTCGCTACAATCCCCGCACCTTTATCTATCGACCCTGATGGGCTGACACATGAACAAATGTCCTTGCGGTTCCACTCTTTCTCTCGAACTGTGCTGTGGATCACTGCACCAGGGTGCCGAGGCCCGCACACCGGAGCAGCTGATGCGCTCCCGTTACAGTGCCTTCGTGCTGGGGCTGGGCGACTATCTGGTACACAGCTGGCACCCTGATCATCTGGGTGGGTTGACGGCAGATCAACTCTCCCAGACCGACACCCGCTGGGACGGGTTGGATATCCTCGCCGCTCAGGGTGGTCCGCTGGACGACACCGGCATGGTGGAATTCAAGGCCTGGTTCCGGGAGGGAGATGAACGCCACTGCCTGCATGAGCGTTCCCGCTTCGTGCGCCATCAGGGGCGCTGGGTCTATGCCGATGGCGAGCAGGATCCGGCACCGCTGCAGGCAGGGCGCAACGACCCCTGCCCCTGTGGCAGCGGCAAAAAGTTCAAGAAGTGCTGCGGTTAAAGGCTCGACCATCACGCTTTTGGGGTGCTCGGCGCCCTTTTTCTTTGTTCGCCGGTGACGCCTGCGGCTGTCTCTTGTGACTCCCGTCACATAATGCTCATGCCCTTGTCATTTATGCGCGTTTACGAACATTAATTTGGCCCATATCAAACATTTCATCCCATGAGTAAGGGACACTGTTCCCATCTGGAAGAGATGAGACGGGCAAGAATGAAAAGAATAACCACACAAGTCGTCATCATAGGGGGTGGCGCAACCGGAGCCGGCATCATGCGCGATTGCGCACTGCGCGGCATCGACTGCATCCTGCTGGAGCGCGATGACATCGCCGCCGGCACCACGGGCCGCAACCACGGTTTACTCCACTCTGGCGCCCGCTATGCGGTGACGGATCCGGAATCCGCCCGCGAGTGCATTCAGGAAAACCGCATCCTCAAGCGGATAGCCAGCCACTGCGTCGAGGACACGGGCGGCCTCTTCGTCACCCTGCCGGAAGATGACATCCATTTTCAAAAAACCTTTATGGATGCCTGCGCCCTGGCGGGTATAGATACACGCCAGCTGGATCCGGCCGATGCGCTGCGCCTCGAGCCCAACGTCAACCCGGCCCTGATAGGGGCTATTCAAGTACCGGACGGCACTGTGGATCCTTTCCGCCTCGCCGCCGCCAACGTACTGGATGCCAAGGAACACGGCGCGCGCATTTTCACCCACAGCAAGGTGCTGGGGCTGCTGCGCAATCAGGACAGGGTCTATGGCGTCAAGGCCATCAACACCCGCACCGGTGAAGCCTTCGAGGTGGAGGCCCAGGAGGTGGTGAACGCTGCCGGGATCTGGGGCCAACAGATCTGCGAGTACGCCGATCTCGGCATCCGCATGTTCCCGGCCAAGGGGTCGTTGCTCATCATGGATTACCGCATCAATCAGATGGTGCTCAACCGCGCTCGCAAACCGGCGGATGCGGACATACTGGTGCCTGGCGATACCATCTCCCTCATCGGCACCACCTCAAGCCGCATCGACTATCACAAGATTGACCAGCTCACTGTGGATCCGGACGAGGTGGAGGTGCTGCTGCGTGAGGGGATCAAGCTCGCCCCCATCATGGCCCGCACCCGTCTGCTGCGCGCCTACGCCGGGGTTCGCCCCCTGGTGGCGGTGGATGGCGACGAGACAGGCCGCAACATCAGCCGCGGCATAGTGCTGCTGGATCATGCCGAGCGCGACGGACTACAGGGTTTCAACACCATCACCGGCGGCAAGCTGATGACCTACCGGCTGATGGCCGAGTGGGCCACCGACCTTATCGCCAGGAAGATAGGCAACACCAAGCCGTGCCGCACCGCCGAACTCAGCCTGCCCGGCTCGCGGGATCCGGAGAAAGTCTCCGCCCCCGGTCTGTCGGCCCCGGCAGAAGGCTCGGCCCAGTATCGCCACGGCGAGCGGGTCATCGCCTTCTTTCGTGACAACCCCAAGGCCAACGCCCTCATCTGCGAATGCGAGATGGTGACAGCCGGCGAAATCGAATACGCCCTGCGGGAGCTGGACGTGGACAACCTGGTGGATCTGCGCCGCCGCACGCGCCTCGGCATGGGCCCCTGTCAGGGAGAGCTGTGCGCCTACCGGGCCGCCGGTCTGATGCAGGAGTATGGCAAGGCCGATGGCCGCGAGGCCTGTGTCATGTTGCGCCAGTTCCTGGAAGAGCGTTACAAGGGTACCCGCCCCGTGCTGTGGGGCGATGCCCTGCGGGAAGCGGAATTTACCTACTGGATCTACGAAGGGCTGTTTGGTCTGGGAGAGTGGACGGCGCCCCATCTGGTGGCCGAGCCCCCCTTTCCCCTCGCCCCTGTGACCAGGACAGAGGATCACAACCAGGCCCCATTGACTCAAGGAGTGCAGTCATGAAATTCGACAGTATCGTGATAGGTGGCGGCATGGCGGGTCTCTCGGCGGCGCTGCGCCTCGCCGAAGCGGGTCAGAAGACACTGCTGATGGCCTCTGGCCAGAGTGCCCTGCACTTCTCTTCCGGCTCCATCGACCTGCTGGAGAGCGAGGGGGATCCCCGCGCCGCCCTGCCCGCCTTCATGGCGGAGCACCCGGATCACCCTTACAGCAAAGTAGGCCTGACCAACATAGAGGCGAGCCTTGCAGATCTGCAGCGCCACTGCCACGAGCAGGGGCTGCCCCTGTTTCGCCAGGAGACCAACCACCAGCGGCTGACCCCCATAGGCACCCTGAAATCCACCTGGCTGTCGCCCCACACCTGCGCCTGCCAGACGGATACGCCGGCTCCCGATGCCATCTTGCTGGCGACCCTGGAAGGGTTTCGCGACTTTCACCCGGCGCTCGCGGCCGCCAATCTGGCGACCCATCCGCGCTTCGCCCACTGTCGCATCATGACAGGGGAAATTCGCCTGCCCCAGCTCGCCGAGTTCAGCCGCAATCCCCACGAGTTTCGCTCCGCCGACATAGCCCGCCTGTTTGACAAACAAAAGGGCGACCAGCCCGCTCTGCTGGCAGATCTGGCCCGCGAAATCTGCCGCATGGTGCACGAGAGCAGCGATCCTGGCTGCCGCCATGTGGTGCTGCCCGCCTGCCTGTCACTGGGGCTGGTCGGCCCCCGTCTGGCGGAACTGGAAAAACGCACCGGCTGCACCATCAAGGAAGTGGCGACCATGCCGCCGTCGCTCATCGGCATGCGGATGCAAGAGGCGCTCAAGCGTCGCTTCCAGGCCCTGGGCGGTACCTTCCTCACCAGCGAGCGGGTGCTCGGCGCCCGTTACGAGGGGGACAAGGTGCTCGGTGTACACAGCCAGAACGGCGACGATCAGCTGTTTGAAGCGGATCACTTCGTGCTCGCCTCCGGCAGCTTCTTCAGCCGCGGCCTCGAATCCCGTCTGCGCGGCATTCGCGAGCCCATCTTCGACGCCGATGTGCTGAGTCTGGAGGAGCGCGATGCCTGGGCCGGTCGCCGCCTGTTCGACCACCACCCCTTCATGGGCTTCGGGGTCAAGACCGACGACATGCTCAGAGTGATGCGCGGCGGCAAACCGCTCACCAACCTCTATGGCGCGGGCAGCGTGCTGGCTCACTATGACCCCATCAAAGAGGGCTCCGGCTCCGGCGTGGCGGTTGCCACCGGCTGGCAGGCCGCCGGCCATATTCTGGGCGCGGCCCAATGATTACTTCGTCCCATATCCCGTGTCTTCATCATCGCCGGGAGGAGAACTGACATGCTACTTGATCACGCCAACCAAACCTTCGATCAGTGCATCAAATGCACCGTCTGCACCGCCTACTGCCCTGTGGCAAAGGCCAACCCCGCCTACCCCGGCCCCAAACAGGCGGGCCCGGATGGCGAGCGGCTGCGGATCAAGAGCCCGGAGCTGTTCGATAGCGCCCTCAAATACTGTACCAACTGCAAGCGCTGTGAAGTCGCCTGCCCGAGCGGCGTGCGCATCGGCGACATCATCGCCAAGGCCAAAGACAAGTACAGCGGCTTCAAACCCGGAATCCGCGAGTTCGTGCTCTCCCACACCGACCTGATGGGCAGCATGTCCACCCTGATGGCCCCCGTGGTCAACTTCACCACCGGCCTCAAGCCCATGAAGCTGGTGCTGGACAAGGCGCTGGGGGTCTCCTCCCACCGTGACCTGCCCAAATATTCCCAGGGCACCTTCCGCGGCTGGTACAAGAAGCAGAAAGCCAGCCAGGCCCAATATGAGCGCCAGATAGCCTATTTCCACGGCTGCTACGTCAACTACAACCACCCGCAGCTCGGCAAAGAGCTGGTGCAGGTGCTCAACGCCATGAACATAGGCGTGCAGTTGCTGGAGCGGGAGAAGTGCTGCGGCGTACCGCTGATTGCCAACGGCTTCATGGACAAGGCCAAGCAGCAGGCGGCTTTCAACATCAGGCAGCTTGAGAACACGCTGCTGGGCAACGAGATGCCGCTGCTGGCCACCTCCTCCACCTGCGGCTTCACTCTGCGGGACGAATACCCCCACCTGCTGGAGCAGGACAATCACAAGGTGCGGGATCGCATCTCGCTGGTGACCCGCTTCCTGTGGAACGAGTTTTACAAGGGCAACAAACCGGCCATGAAGCCGCTCAATCTGCACATCGCCTACCATACCCCCTGCCACATGGAGAAGATGGGCGGCGTCATCTATACCCTCGAATTGCTGCGCGCCATTCCCGGGGTCAAGGTGACGGTACTGGAGTCCCAGTGCTGCGGCATCGCCGGCACCTACGGTTTCAAGTCGGAGAACTACGAAACCAGCCAGGCCATAGGTGAAGGGTTGTTTGATCAGATAAATCGCCTCAAGCCTGATCTGGTCATCACCGACTGCGAGACCTGCAAGTGGCAGATCGAGATGAGCACAGAGTTTCGCTGTGAACATCCCATCCACTTGCTTGCCCAGGCGCTGGCATAAGAGAGCACAGTGACAGGTGGATATAGAGATGAGCACTCCGACTTCCCGCTGTGAACATCCCATACTACTGCTTGCCCGGGCGCTGGCATAAGGAACCACAGTGGGGGATGCAACACGCTGATGGATACAGAGATGAGCACTCCGATTTCCCGCTGTGAGCATCCCGTCCATCTGCTGGCCCAGGCCCTGGTCTGATCGCAGATCACCCAGACAGACACGCAACGAGCCGGCCCATGCCGGCTCTTTCATTTCAGCAAGTTCATCAAACGTACCCGGTGCGAATAAACTGCCGCGAATGACAGGCAGAGGCGAGATGATTGAATCTGGTTCTCCTGTGCCTCTCACCGGGTTCAAAACCCACCCAAATACAGAATAAATATTCACCGACGAATCTATACCCATAAATAGATAAGTCACATGATCGATTTCAAGCCAACCCTTGCCACATCAGGCATACCAACCAACATTGCCAACAGGGCACAACGTCATGCTGGCAAAGCGCGTCAATAAGTTGAGTTTTCTCATTATTTAACCGGGATCTCATTTCCGGCACTTGCTCCCCCAGGCAATTGATCTAGCGCAAGCTCAGTCCTGATAAATCATCATCCATTTTACCCATTTGGTAATATCCAACCCGAGCAATCGCATAATTACATGGGTTTTATTCACTAATAACAATTAATCGGCCTGCCTGCTCCTGCCTAGTGCGGGGGCTGATGCCCACATCCAGGATGGAACGGTCAGGCTTGGCAATGAGATCGATTCGGGAGTGATGATCGTGAGTTCACACAACAGACTGACCAGACTGGGCCTTGCCGCCCTGCTGCTTACCACCTGCTTTGGCGCCAGCGGCTTGGCACAGGCCGATGAGGCCACCACCCCCAAGGGCAAGATAGAGGCACGCAGCGAGCTGTTCGCCAAGGATCACGTCGACCAGTTCAGCAGCTGGAAAGAGACCAGCGAGAGCGCGATGCGCACCGATGCCCTGGCCGAAGATCCGCAGATGGTGGTGCTGTGGGGGGGTTATCCCTTCTCCAAGGATTACAACAAGCCCCGCGGCCATTTCTATGCCCTGACCGACGTACGGGAAACCCTGCGCACCGGTGCTCCCAAGACCGCCGAGGATGGCCCCCTGCCCATGGCCTGCTGGAGCTGCAAAGGCCCGGATGTGGCCCGCGTCATCGATGAAAAAGGCGAAGATGGCTACTTCAAGGGCATGTGGGCCAAGGGTGGCCCGGAAATCGTCAACACCATAGGCTGCGCCGACTGCCACGACACGGCGTCGAAAGAGTTCAAGGAGGGCAAACCCGCCCTGCACCTCTCCCGTCCCTATGCCGACCGCGCCATGACCGCCATCGGCAAGCCGTTCAAGGAGCAGGGTCGTTTCGATCAGCAATCCCAGGTGTGTGGCCAATGCCACGTGGAGTACTACTTCAGCGGCCCCACCAAGGCGGTGAAATTCCCCTGGGACAAGGGCACCACGGTTGAGCAGATGGAGCAGTACTACGACGAGATTGGTTTCGCCGACTGGACCCACGCCCTCTCCAAGACCCCCATGCTCAAGGCCCAGCACCCTGAATACGAGACCTGGCGCGCCGGCATTCACGGCCAGAACAACGTCGCCTGTGTCGACTGCCACATGCCCAAGGTGCAAAACGAGCAGGGCAAGGTCTACACGGATCACAAGGTCGGCAACCCCTTCGATCGCTTCGAGCAGACCTGCCGCAACTGCCATACCCAGAGCAAGGAGATGCTGCAAGGCATAGTCCAGCAGCGCAAGGATGCGGTGACCGAGATCAAGTTGAAGGTCGAGAAGCAGCTGGTGCACGCCCACTTCGAGGCCAAGGCGGCCTGGGATGCAGGCGCCACCGAGGCGCAGATGAAAGACATACTGCAAGACATCCGTCACGCCCAATGGCGCTGGGACTTCTCCATCGCTTCCCACGGGGTGCAGATGCACGCCCCGGAAGTGGCACTGCGCATGCTGGGCACAGCTCTGGATAAAGCCGCCGATGCCCGCACCAAGCTGGCACGCCTCTTGGCGACCAAGGGGATAAGCCACGAGATCGCCCTGCCGGACATCTCCACCAAGGAGAAGGCGCAAGCCGCCCTTGGCATGGACATGAAACAGATGAACTCAGACAAGGCCCAGTTCCTCAAGACCACAGTTCCCGCCTGGGATGCCGAGGCCAAGGCGGCCGGACGGCTGGCACAGTAACGGCGCCTGCGGGCCCGGCCCCAAGTCGGGCCCGCAGCTGATGGAGGCTTCCAATGGGTGATTTAACAATGGATTTTTTACGACTGATGCTGATGGCAGCCATGCTGCTCACCAGCCTGCAGGGACAGGCGGGCGACGCCGCGAGCGCGCCCGCCGCCATGCCCGCGACGCATGAAGTGGAATTTTTACGCAGCCCCGACAAGGCCTGCACCGACTGCCACAAAGAGCAGGCAAGCGGCATGCACGGCAAACATGGCCAGGCAACCAACCCCAACAACCTGGCGCCGGTCACCTGCACCAACTGCCACGGCCAGCCCTCCCCCCAGCACAGGGAAGGGGTCAAGGATGTGATGCGGTTCAGTGACAGCTTCAACTCTCCGCAAGGCAAGGAAGCTTACCCCATCGCCGAGCAGAACGGGGTATGCATGAGCTGCCACGAACCCAAGCCATTGCGCGAGGCGCTTTGGGCTCACGACGTACACGCCACCAGGCTCACCTGCACCAGCTGCCATGCGCTGCACCCGGTCAAGGAGCCCATGGTGGGCATACCGGAAAAGTCCCGCATCAAGCTCTGCGTCGATTGCCACAGCAAGCAGCATGAGGCCAAGGCAACCGCTCAGCAGGCGAGCGTGAGCAAGGAGGCACAATGAGCTGCTCTCGTCGTGACTTTATGGCGGGCATGAGCGCGGGGGCGCTGATCATGATGACGGGCCCCGTGCACGCCAGCGCGGCCATCCTCGCCCACAGCCAGACCATAGACGGGGTACGCTACGGCATGATCCATGACGAGGCGGCCTGCATCGGCTGTACCGCCTGCATGGATGCCTGCCGGGAGGTGAACCAGGTGCCGGAAGGGGTCTCGCGGCTCGAGATCATCCGCTCCGGCCCCATAGGCACATTCCCCGATGCCGAGTACCACTTCTTTCGCAAGTCCTGCCAGCACTGCGACAACGCACCCTGCGTGCATGTCTGCCCGACCGGTGCCTCCCATATCCGCAAGGAGGATGGCATCGTTGATGTGGACCCGGACTTGTGCGTCGGCTGCATGTACTGTCTGGCCGCCTGCCCCTATCAGGTGCGCTTTATCAACCCTGTGACCAAGGTCGCGGACAAGTGCGACTTTTGCCGCAAGACCAATCTGGCGGCGGGCAAGGAGCCGGCGTGTGTAGAGTCCTGCCCCACCAAGGCGCTGGTGTTCGGCAATCTGGATGACCCAAATAGCCCCATCGCCAAACGACTGGTGAAGGAGACCACCTATCGCTACAAGCAGGCGCTCGGCACCTCGCCCAAGATGTACCGTGTGCCCAAAGGGGAGATAACGTCATGACCATGCAAGTGGCAGTAACCCAGGGAGGGAATGACCATGTGGCATGACGCATTTCATTTTCCTTCCCTTGTCTGGGACTGGCCCATCGCCATCTACCTCTTTCTGCTCGGCATCTCCGCCGGGGCCACCAGCCTCTCGGTGTTGTTGCGCCGCAAAGGGGCTGGCAGCGAGAGCGGCATCATCAAGGCGACCGCCATTCTGGCACCGCTAAGCGTGATATTGGGGCTCTTGATCCTCATCTTCCACCTAGCCCGTCCCTGGACCTTCTGGAAGCTGATGTTCCACTACCAGTTCGACTCAGTGATGTCGATGGGGGTCATGCTGTTTCAAGTCTATATGGCGGTGCTGTTTGCCTGGCTGGCAGTGGTGTTCAGAGCCGACATTGAGGCGGTGCGCCGTCGCCTGCTCAAGGAGAGGTTCGCCTTTGTGGATGGGCTGATTGCTTGGCTTGCCCGCTTCGAGACACTGTTGGCGCCACTGCTGTTGCTGCTCGCCGTGCTGCTGGGGGCCTACACCGGCTTTTTGCTCTCGGCGCTCAAGACCTATCCGCTGCTCAACAACCCTGTGCTGCCGGTGCTGTTTCTGGTCTCCGGCATCAGTTCAGGCATTGCCTCCACCATCCTGCTGGCGGTCACCCTGTTCAAGGAGGATCACCACAGCCAGGGGGTGAGCTTTGTGCACCGCTTCGAGCGACCCGTGCTGGCGGTGGAGGTGCTGCTGCTGGTCTGCTTCTTTACCGGCCTCTACTTTGGTGGCGGCCAGAAAGAGGTGGCCATGTGGGCCGCCATCGGCAGCGGCTTCTGGGCTCAGGTATTCTGGCTTGGCGTGGTGGGTATTGGCATGCTGCTGCCCCAGCTGCTCTCCCTGCTACCAGCACAAATGCGTCAGCGCAACAGTCATCTGGTGCTGGTGTGCAGCCTGACGCTGGTGGGGATACTGCTGCTGCGTTACTTCGTGCTCTATGCCGGCCAGATGACGGTGGTATGAGAAACTGATCGCAAGCGCCAGCCGCCTTGGGCGACTGGCGCTTGTTTGTTGCTGGATGTTTGAATGTTCTGGTTATGCCCCACGCCCGCCTGCTGCGGATGCTGCGGCATAACAGGAACCCATGATGGAACCGGAGGTTGTGTGCTGGCGGAGTTCGGCTATCTCTCACTGTTGCTGGCAACGGCGCTCTCTCTGGTGCAAGGCACCCTGCCCTGGCTGGGCCTGAGGCTGGCATCGCCCCTTCTGCTGGGCTGTGCCAAGCCGCTGGCACTGCTCAATGCCGCCCTGCTGGGGGCTGCCCTGCTGCTGCTCGCCAGCTGCTTTGCCCGGGATGATTTTACCGTCAGCTATGTGGCTCAGCACGCCAACAGCGCCCTGCCCATGGGCTTCAAGCTGGCGGCGGTCTGGGGCGGCCATGAAGGCTCCATGCTCTTCTTCGTGTTTGCGCTGGCGCTCTGGGGCGCCCTGGTGGCGCTCTGCTCGCAGCGGGTCGACTCGCTGATCCGTGCCCGGGTGCTCGCCATCATGGGGCTGATAGTGGGGCTGTTTGGACTCTATACCCTTGTCTTCTCCAGCCCGTTTGACCGGCAGTTCCCTGGGCCCCTGGAGGGACGCGATCTCAATCCCATGTTGCAGGACATCGGCCTCATCATTCACCCGCCCCTGCTCTATCTCGGCTACGTGGGCTTTGCAGTCAACTTCGCCTTCGCCATGGCGGCGCTGCACTCGGGCAAGCTGGACGGCGCCGTGGCCCACTGGAGCAGACCCTGGGCACTGGGCTCCTGGGTGTTTCTCACCGCCGGTATCCTGCTCGGCTCCTGGTGGGCCTATTACGAGCTCGGCTGGGGTGGCTGGTGGTTCTGGGATCCGGTGGAAAACGCCTCCCTGCTGCCCTGGTTGCTCGGCACAGCCTTGCTTCATGCCCTCATCGTCTGCGAGAAGCGCGGCGCTTACGGCCACGGCGTACTGTTGCTCTCCATCTTCACCTTCTCGCTCAGTCTGCTCGGCACCTTTGTGGTGCGCTCCGGCGTGCTCACCTCGGTGCACGCCTTCGCGGTGGATCCCAATCGCGGGCTCACCCTCTTGCTGCTGCTTGGTCTGCTATTGACCACGGCGCTCACCCTGTTTGCGCTGCGGGCAGATACCCGCGCCCCCTACGCCCGCTTCGGCTTTTGGTCAAAAGAGGGGCTGCTGGGCGCCGCCATCCT
The DNA here is from genome assembly GCF_027705025.1 of Aeromonas sp. D3. Classification (NCBI taxonomy): domain Bacteria; kingdom Pseudomonadati; phylum Pseudomonadota; class Gammaproteobacteria; order Aeromonadales; family Aeromonadaceae; genus Aeromonas; species Aeromonas sp. D3. The sequence continues at coordinate 27,972 of NZ_JAPDBE010000016.1, forward strand.
GTTGTTCAGCGTGGCCTGCGCCTGCGTGCTGCTCGGCACCTTCTACCCCATGGTGTTCCAGTCCCTGCACCTGGGCTCGCTCTCGGTCGGTGCGCCTTATTTCAACGCTGTCTTCGTGCCGCTGGCCCTGGTGCTGATGGCACTGATGACCCAGATCCCGCACCTGCGCTGGCAATGTCTTGCGGCCAGCCCCCCCATCAAGCGGATAGTGCCGCCTCTGCTCGGTCTGCTGGGGGGCGGCCTGCTCAGCCTGGGGTATCGCGATCTTGGCGCCCTCAGTTGGATTGGCCTTGTCGCCAACGTGCTGAGTCTCTGGCTGGTGGCAAGCCTGCTGCTCAATTTCTCATTCAAGACCCATGGCCTGAGTGCCAACCGGCTGGGGAGTTTGCTCGCCCACCTGGGAGTCGCCATATGTGCCCTTGGCATCAATCAGGTGAGCCACTACAGCCAGGAGGGGGGCACAGTATTAAAAGCGGGCAGCCCCTACCAGCTTGGCGCCTATACCTTTCGCTATGAGGGGAGCGAGCCCCTGCTCGGCCCCAACTACACTGCCGAGCGCATTACGCTGAGCGTGCACAAAGGCGCCAAGGAGGTGGCGCGGCTGATGCCGGAGCGGCGCCACTACAGCGTGCGCACCATGAACATGAATGAACCGGGCATCGCGTGGGGTCTGTTTGGCGATCTCTACGTGGTGCTCGGCGAGAAGATGGGGTCGGACGCCTACGCCATGCGCCTTCACTACAAGCCACTGGTGCGCTGGATCTGGCTGGGAGGCATGCTGATGATGGCGGGGGGAGCCCTGCGTTTGTCCGGGCGCCGCCCTTTGCTGGTGACCCGACCAACATCCGTCACCGCCCCGCACAAGCAGCTCGAACAGGAGTCATCATGAGCGCCCGCCTGCGCCTTTTTATCCCCTTGCTGCTGACCCTGGGCCTCGGCACCTTGCTTTGGCTGGGGCTTGCCAACAATCCCTACCGCCAGGACGAGGCGACCCTGGGGCATACCCTGCCCCAGTGGCAGAGCGAAAACCTGCTGGATGGGGGGCTTGTCCACACCGATCAACTCAAGGGTGAGCCCTTTGTGCTCAACGTCTGGGCCAGCTGGTGCCCCAACTGCCGCGCCGAGCACCCGCTGCTCGCCGAGCTGGCCAAGACAGTGCCCCTCTACGGCCTCAACTACAGAGACAAGGGCGAAGCGGCGCGTGCCTGGCTTGGTGAGGCAGGCAACCCCTATCGCGCCGTGCTGGCGGACTCGGACGGCAAGTTGGCGCTGGAGCTCGGCGTCTACGGCACGCCCGAAACCTATCTATTTGCCGCCGATGGCACCCTGCTCACCCGCCACACGGGTCTCTTGACCACGGATATCTGGCAGCGCCAGTTTGTGCCAAAGCTCAAGGCCGCCCGCGCCACGACCCTGACATCCTCAACGACCACCCGGCAGGAGGGCAAACCATGAAGACCCCTGTCATCCTCTGCACCCTGCTGCTTGTACTCGGTATGAGCGTGGGCGCCCTGGCCAGCGGGGTCGATACCTATCAGTTCCAGCACCCGGAGCGACAGAGCCGCGCCCAGGATCTCGCACGCGCCCTGCGCTGCCCCCAGTGCCAGAACCAGAACCTGGTGGAGTCCAACTCCCCCATCGCCCGGGATCTGCGGCTCGAGGTCTACCGCTGGGTGGACGAGGGGCAGAGCGACGAGCAGGTGATCGCCCGCATGACCAGCCGATTTGGCGACTTCGTGCGCTACGATCCCCCCTTCAAGGCCAGCACCCTGCTGCTCTGGGCTGGTCCCCTCCTGCTGCTGGGACTGGCGCTGACCACTCTGGGACGCCGTCTGAAGGCCAAAGGGGATCAGGCCGTCCCGCTCAACGGCTCTGCCAGCAGGCAAGCGGCCAACCCGCGCAGTAAGTTGAATCGCCTGATCATGCTCAGGGAGCAGACCTGTCTCCCCCCAGAACATCCCCTCTATCAGGAGCTGACCGCAGCCAATCTTGACAATGCCACGCCGGCGGCAGAACTGGCCCTGCGCGAGCGGCTGACCCACGGGTCTGGCAACCCCGGCAGCCACACGCAGCACAAGGGCATCCTTCTGCTGTTAGGAATCGTGATGGTCGGCGGGCTCGCCACCTTTTATGCCGGCAGCGGCCGCTATCAGGCATGGCAGGCTTATCAGTCACGCCCCGATCCGCTGGCGGGGCTGAGTCCGCGGGATCTGCAGGACAAGGAGCTGGGGGATCTACATCAAATCCTGCAGCGCAACCCGCAAGACCTCGACAGCTGGGCTGCGCTGGGTCAGCTCTATCTCTATCGGGATGAATACGACAACGCCTGGCTTGCCTATCAGCGCCTCGCCCTGCTTGAAGGGGGCGCCAGTGCCGCCACCCTGGCCGCCCAGGCGACTGTGCGCTACTACCAGGCAGGCCAGCAGATCACCCCAGAGGCTCGCCACTTGCTCGATAGCGCCCTCAAGCAGGATAAAGGGGAAGTGAGCGCCCTGATGCTGCTCGCCTCCGATCACTTCCTGCACGGCCGCTACCGCCAGGCCATCGCCCTGTGGCAACAGCTGCTGGATAGCGAGCGCCCTCGTATCAACCGTGCGGCGCTGATTGAGGCGATCCAGACGGCGAGAATGATGGGGGGCTGACGGGTTGGAGGAGCCATCCTTCACCCTGTTGTCCAGGCCAATATCAACAGTAAATGGCTTGCCATCACGCCAATCCAGGACAAACAATACGAGCCCCTTTATTCCACCACCGGAGCCTTCCCCATGATCCCTATCCGCTGTCACGCCGTCTCCGGTGTGGTGTTATCGGAAATCGATGGCCAAGCCAAAATACTGCTGATGAAGCGGGTCAAGGGCGGCTTCTGGTGCCATGTGGCGGGTACGGTTGAGGCGGGTGAAACCGGCTGGCAGACCATTATTCGCGAGATGGGTGAAGAGACAGGCATCGCCGTCACAGCGCTATACAGCGGCGAATACCTTGAGCAGTTTTACGAATCGGCCTCGAATACCGTGATGGTGGTGCCGGTCTTTGTGGTCTATTGCCCACCCAATCAAGCGGTCACCCTCAACGACGAGCACACCGAATATCGCTGGTGTTCGCTCACCGAAGCCAAGGCGCTGGTGAGCTTTCCCGGGCAGAAGGCGCTCTATGACCACATCTGGCACTATTTTGTCGAAAACAGCCCCTCGGCACTGATGCAAATGACTATCCCTTCGTAACCGCAGAGGGGGCTTTTCTCGTCTGCGCCATCATACAACTTCGACGATAAGATGCCTCCCCCTCTCCGAGAGCGGCCTGCCTGTTGAGGGTTGCCCGCTGGTACCGTTTTACCCGGCGCCAGGGTGATAAACAGGCTGTCGGGAGCGACAGCCTCCTCCAGGGCACAAAAAAGTGGTAACGAATGGCCATAACAGGCATATAGTGCGCCACCATAGCACGTCACAATGACAGCGGGTTCTGACGACCATCAGACCCATACATGGCTCGATACTTCATGGAACTGGTCGCCATATAGCCCCGAACGTGGGTATATCAAGGCACAAGGCCCCATAAAAATGAAATATCGGGCCGTTAAACGTTGTGAAGCGTCAATTACCGTCATATAACTAGCCAAATACCCCTGTCAGTCGTACGGAAGCGTCAAATCATGATTATTCGCCCTTTTCTTACCCTGTTGCTCGGTGCCTTCCTCATTCCCGTCAGCATGGAGAGCGTCCAGGCCAACCCGTTTTCAGCAGCATCTCCCTCCCCCAATCGCTTTCTCGAACAACGCAGCGATCTGGCCCTGAGTTCGGCCTCCTTCGTGGTCGCCAACCCGCGCACCGGCGAGGTACTCTCCGAGCGCAACGCCAACCGTGTGATGCCGATTGCCTCCATCACCAAATTGATGACGGCGCTGGTAGTGCTCGATGCCAATCAGCGTCTCTCCGAGACGCTCACCGTTACCATGGCCGACGTGGATCGCCTCAAGGGCACGGGTTCACGGTTGGCGGTAGGTTCACGCCTCAGCCGCGCCGACATGCTGCATATTGCCTTGATGTCGTCGGAAAATCGCGCCGCCTCGGCCCTGGCAAGACACTACCCGGGGGGGCAACGCGCCTTTATCGAAGCGATGAATGCCAAGGCCAGCATGCTTGGCATGTGGAGCACCCAGTTTGCAGACAGCACTGGCCTCAATCCGCGCAATGTCTCCAGCGCCCATGATCTGGCCAAGCTGGTGGCGGCCGCTTCGGCCTACCCGCTGATCCGGCAATACTCCGCCACAGAGCAGCGCATGGTACGCAATGGCAAGCGCCAGCTGCACTATCTCAACTCCAACCGACTGGTGCGCGAAGGCAGCTGGCTGGTCACCCTCTCCAAGACGGGCTACATCCGCGAGGCGGGTCGCTGTCTGGTGATGGCAACCCAGATCAACCGCGAACCGGTGATCTTGGTGCTGCTCAATGCCGATACCCCCAATGCCAGGGTGGCGGATGCCAAGCGTATCAAGTCCTGGCTGGAGAGCTCGGGTCGCACCAGCCTGACGGCTCAATCCAGCCCCCAGACCAAGTTGTTCAGCAGCCAGTAATCCGCGTCCATCCCAAAATGTAAAAAGCCCCCGCACCACTGGTGCGGGGGCTTTGCTGTTGCGTGGCCAATGGTGCCGGTCAAGAAACCGGCCCTGTTTAGACCGGCTTGAGCCGGGCTGTGAAGTGGCGCAGCAGCGGCGGTTCATAGTCGAAGGTTAGACCGCGGATCTCGCTGGCCCTCGTCTTGACCGCAATTAGGCAATCAGCCACATAGTCCATGTGATCCCGGGTATAGACCCGGCGCGGAATGGTGAGACGCAATAGCTCGAAGTCCGCCGCCTCCTGCTTGCCGGTGGCCGGATCGCGCCCCAGCAGCAGTGAGCCTATCTCCACCCCTCGCACGCCCCCTTCCAGATAAAGCGCGCAGGCCAGGGCATGAGCCGGGAACTGCTCCCCCGGTATATGGGGCAGCAGCTTCTTGGCATCGACAAAGACCGCATGACCGCCGGTGGGCGTCTGGATGGGGATGCCCGCCTCGGCCAGCCGCTCGCCGAGATAAGCCACCTGACCGATGCGATAGGTCAGATACTCCTCGTCCATCCCTTCCCGCAGGCCAATGGCCAGCGCCGCCATGTCACGGCCGGCGAGACCGCCGTAGGTAACGAACCCCTCCATCGCCACGCAGCGCACCTGCACCGAGCGGAACAGGTCGAGATCCTCCTTGAAGCAGCAAAGACCGCCGATATTGACCAGTCCGTCCTTTTTGGCCGACATGGTGAACATGTCCCCCAGGTCAAACATCTGGCGCACTATCTCCTTGATGCTGCTCTTGGCGTAATCCGGGTCGCGCTCCTTGATAAACCATGCGTTTTCGGCAAAGCGGGCAGCATCGATCACCACAGGAATATGGTGACGACGTGCAAGCTCGGAAACAGCCTGCATATTGCCCATGGAGACCGGCTGACCGCCAGCACTGTTGCAGGTGACAGTGATGATGACAGCGGCCACGTTCTCGGCCCCCAGCGTCTCTATGGTGTCGGTCAGGCGACCGAGATCGAAATTCCCCTTCCAGGCATAAGGGGCCGTGGTGTCGAGGGCCTTCGGTGTGAGCAGGTTGATGGCCCGCGCGCCCGCCAACTCTACATGGGCCTTGGTGGTGTCGAAGTGGTAGTTGGAGATGAAGACCGGCGCCTTGCCCTTGCAACGCTTGACCAGCTCGGGAAAGAGGATCTGCTCGGCCCCTCGCCCCTGGTGGGTGGGCATCACATGCTGGTAGCCAAACAACTCGCGCACGGTACACTCCAGCTCGACGAAGTTGCGGCTGCCCGCATAGGCTTCATCCCCCATCATGATGCCGGCCCACTGGCGATCGGACATGGCGCCCGTGCCGCTGTCGGTCAGCAGATCGATATAGACATCTTCGGCCAGCAGCAGGAAGGGATTCCAGCCAGCGGCCTCAAGGGCGGCGCGGCGCTCGGCGCCAGTGGTCTGTTTGATGGGCTCGACCATCTTGATACGAAAGGGTTCGGGTATACGACGCATATAAGACTCCTCACCGGCGCGAGGCCAGTGCTGCAGACACATTGAAGTTCAAGAGGTTGTCAGAGGCGAGCTGGGCTCGCGCCAGGCATGGCCGGGTGTCAGCGGTGAGGAAAATCGAAGGTGAGAATAGGATCTCGGGTATACCAGTGGGCGAGCAGGCAAGCTGCCCGGGGCCTAGCTGTCATGACAGGCATCACTCCCCTCCGTATTGGTTGCAAACTGTGTCGGTGGCAAACCATCTTGATTGCCAAGCAGTGCTGCCAACTGGCAGCCTCACCACGTTAACGGCTGGTTAACCCGCAGACAACGGGTACGCTGACGCGCTGTGCGCCTGCTCACAAAGTACGCATGCGCGCGGCAAGCCAGGCTTGTAGATGATCCGCCCGCCCTCCTTGTTCGTTAAGCTCCCTACGCGCACCCCATATCAGTCATTACCCAAGGCCCGGAAGCCATCATGCATCGCAAACCCCATCTGCCCGAGAAAATATGCCCCGTCTGCCTGCGGCCCTTCGCCTGGCGACGAAAGTGGGCCCGCAACTGGCAGGAGGTTCGCTATTGCAGCGAGCGCTGCCGCCACCAGAAAGGAGCCAGGACCTGATGGAACTGCGTTTAATCCTCGGCGATCAACTCAACGCCAGTCACAGCTGGTTTCGTACCCCAGATCCCGACGTCTGCTATCTGCTGGCGGAGCTGCGCCAGGAGACCGACTACTGCCACCACCATCGTCAGAAGGTGCTGGCCTTTTTCGCCGCCATGCGCGCCTTCGCCGCGGCCCTCACCAAGGCGGGTCACAGAGTCTGCTATCTCACCCTGGATGAAACCAGGCACTGGCCGAACCTGCCGGCCCTGCTCGATGCCCAGATTATCCACCACCAGGCCAGCCGCTTTGCCTGGCAGAGCCCGGATGAGTGGCGGCTGGCCACGCAGCTTGAACAGTGGACTGCGGGGCTCGCCATGCCTGCCCATCAGGTCGACAGCGAGCATTTCCTCACCCCGAGGGATGGCTGGCAGCGCTATCCCCACAGCCGGATGGAGTTTTTCTACCGCGCTCTGCGCAAGCAATATGGTGTGTTGCTCGATGAAGGGGGCAAGCCCCTTGGCGGGCGCTGGAACTTTGACAGCGAAAACCGGGCCAAACTGCCCGAGCGCCAGCCCATCCCGGCCCCGCTCTTGTTTGCCAACGATGTGCAGGATATCGATGCCATGCTGTTGCATCACGGGGTGAACACCCTAGGCTCGGCCGATGCCAGCGCCCTCCCCTGGCCCATCACCCGACGCCAGAGCCGCGAACTGCTCGATCACTTTCTGACCCACTGCCTGCCACACTTTGGCCGCTATCAGGATGCCCTGAGCGAGCGGGGCTGGAGCCTGTTTCACAGCCGCTTGTCGTTCTCCATGAACAGCAAGATGCTCCATCCCCTCGAGGTGATCCGTGCGGCCGAAACCCACTGGCAGGCAAATCAGGCCACCATCTCGCTGGCACAGGTCGAAGGGTTTATCCGCCAGATCCTCGGCTGGCGCGAGTTTGTCCGCGCCCTCTACTGGGAGCGGATGCCCGAGCTTGGCCACACCAATTTTCTGGCAGCCAGTCGGCAACTGCCCGCCTACTTCTGGAATGGAGAAACCCGCATGGCTTGCGTGGGGCACGCTATCCGGCAATCTCTGGAACACGGCTACGCCCATCATATCCAGCGGCTCATGGTGACAGGCAACTTTGCCCTGCTGGCGGGGATCAATCCGGACGAAGTCGATGAGTGGTATTTGGGGATCTACGTGGATGCCATCGAGTGAGTAGAGCTGCCCAACACCCGAGGCATGAGCCAGTTTGCCGATGGCGGCCTGATGGGCAGCAAGCCCTACGCCAGCAGCGGCGCTTATCTGGATCGGATGGGTCACTACTGCAAAGGGTGTCACTATGACGTCAAGGCCCGCAGCGGTGACAACAGTTGCCCGTTCAACAGCCTCTACTGGCACTTTTTATGGCGCAATCGGGACAAGCTTGGCAACAATCCTCGCCTCGCTCTCCCTTATGCCAACTGGGATGGTCAAACGGAAGTGCAGAAGCAGGCCACCCTGACAACCGCGACCCATCATCTGATCCATATCGAGCAGCTTTGATGCCACAGTTAATGCCACCAAACCAGCCAATTCCGACATTGAAAACCAGTTAAATAATTGTAACCAGATGTATATTCCGATCATATCTACACCAGTTGAATATCCTGTGGCGGCTGATTATGGTGATGGCCCCAGTCAAGGAGAGACAAGATGGACATAGTGGTACTCGGTGGTGGCGTGGTCGGTGTGACCAGCGCCTGGTATCTGGCCAAAGCGGGCCACAAGGTGACCCTGCTGGAGCGGCGGGACGGGGTGGCGCTGGAGACCAGCCATGCCAACGCCGGCCAGATCTCCCCCGGCTATGCGGCACCCTGGGCGGCGCCCGGCATTCCCCTCAAGGCCGCCAAATGGCTGCTGCAAAAACATGCGCCTTTCACTGTGCGCCCGACCTCGGATCCTTTCCAGCTGCGCTGGATGCTGAAGATGTTCGCCAACTGCACCCCGGCAGCCTATGCCACCAACAAGGGACGCATGGTGCGCCTCGCCGAATACAGCCGCGACTGCATGAAGACGCTGCGAGACGAGCTGGCACTGGACTACGAAGGACGCCAGCTCGGCACCTTGCAACTGTTTCGAAGCGAGATCCAGCTCGATGCCAGCAAACGAGATATCGAGGTGCTGGAAGAATATGGCGTCCCCTATCAGTCACTGGATGCCAGTGGTTGTGAAGGGGTTGAACCGGCATTGGCACGGGTACGTGGCAAGATAGTGGGCGGCCTGCGCCTGCCGGGAGATGAAACCGGCGACTGTTTCCGCTTCACCAAGGCACTGGCCGCCGAGGCGCAAAAGCTCGGGGTGGAATTTGTCTTCAACTGCGCCATCGACGAGATTGAGCTCTCTTTGGGGCGCGCCGTGGCGGTGCGGGCCGGTGAGCAGCGTTTCAAGGCCGATGCCATCGTCTGCGCGCTGGGCAGCTATGCTACCGGCTTCCTTCGTCCGCTTGGGATCGATCTGCCTGTCTATCCGGTCAAAGGTTACTCCCTGACCCTGCCCATGACGGATGCCGATGCGGCGCCCCGCAGTACAGTGCTGGATGAAACCTACAAGGTGGCCATCACCCGCTTTAACGAGCGGATCCGGGTCGGTGGCATGGCAGAGCTGTCGGGCTTCAATCTGGCACTCAATCCCAAGCGTTACGACACCCTGGCCATGGTGGTGGGGGATCTTTTCCCAGAAGGGGGCGATATCAGCCGCGCCGAGTTCTGGACCGGACTGCGACCCATGACACCGGACGGCACTCCTCTGGTGGGGCCAAGCCCGGTGCCCGGACTCTGGCTCAACACAGGCCACGGCACCCTGGGCTGGACCATGGCAGCCGGCTCGGGTCAGCTGCTGAGCGATCTGATCAGCGGCAGCTCGACGGCCATCAGCGACGAGGGGCTGACCCTGGCCCGCTACGGCTGAGGCTGCCACGAGGTCGCAAATGAAAAAGGGAGTGCCAGGCACTCCCTCTTCACATCCATTTCTCGCACCTCTCAGCCCGCGGTATCCGTCAGCAACGTTGGCACCGCCTGCCACACCCGCTCAGGGTCGGGCTCGGCAATGGCTGCCGCCAGCAGTTGCGCCAGCCATTGCTGGTGCAACTGCCACATCCGCTGGCCTGCTGGCCCCTGCTCCTTGGCACTCTGTTTGACCAGATCCGCCGTCCGGTAGAAATAGCGCACCAGCGCCGTCAACGCGGGTTCGGGCCAACGGCAACCGAAATGACGCAGTCGCTCCGACCAGAAAGTAATCTGGCCTCGTTCATGCTCCCGCTCCACCTCGCGCAGTGCCGGAATGAGATCCATCGCCTGCCACAAGGCACCATAGCCGACGAAACGGGTATCCAGCGCGTCCAGCGCCTGATCCAGCAGTATCAGCGTCTCCTGCAAGCCGCACTCTTGGGTGCGGATCGCCTCCTGCGCCGCGCACACCGCCGCCAGCCAGTCCATGGCCAGTCGGCAGATGATGGCTTCCTTGTTGGGAAACAGGTGATAGAGCGACTTAATGCCAACCCCGGCCCGGGTGGCGATGGCGTTGGTGTTGAGCGCCGGAAAGCCCTGCTCCTGCAACAGGGCCAGAGTGGCCTGCTCTATCCGGGTCACCGTCTCCTGACTGCGCTGCTGTCTGGGCTGGCGCCGCATACAGAGATCGGTGGGTAATGGCGGTTCTGACATGGGTACTCCCTCACCTTGGTCACCAAGCATGGTTTTATAACTGCATGATGAAACAAGGAAAATATAAGTCAAAAAGAATATTTTCAGTAATTGCTGGCATTTATCCCGGAAGCTGCAATAAACAGAGGTGCTCATATTTGCAGTAAAAACTGCATTCTAACCAGGGAGAGCAATCGCATATGGATGGCAAGCAACAAAGTTTTACACTGAGCGCGGCGCTGCTGCTGATGGCCGGACTGCTGACCGGCTGCAACCAGGAGAGCACGGAGCCAACAGCGCAACGAACCCTCTATCTCAACGGCAAGATCCACACTCAGGATGAGCAACGCAGGGTCGCCGAGGCCATGGTGGTTGCCGATGGCAAGTTTCTCTATGTGGGCACACTGCAAGGGGCCAAGGCCTATCAGACGGCCGGCAGTCAGTCGGTGGATCTGAAAGGCCGGATGGTATTGCCCGGTCTGCACGACAACCATATCCATCTGCTCGGCACAGTGGCACTGGATATGTGCGATCTCGATGGTCAGAGCGTCACGCTGGATCAGCTGGCGGACAAGATAAAAACATGTCTGCCCCGTTATGCCTCCGGCAAGGGAAACTGGCTGGTGGTCAATCAGTGGTCCCCCTACGACGGCAATACGCCGACGGCGACCCACGCCACCCTGCTGGCCGCGCTGGATGTCGCGGCGCCAGACAATCCGGTGGTGCTCTTTGGGGTCGATGGTCATGCCAGTGTCTACAACTCGCAAGCGCTGGCCAGTGCGCAGGATCAGGATGGCAATACAGTGGGTTTCAACGATGTGACCCTGGCACCGGGGGGCGTGTTTGCACATTTTCAGCCCTACGTTGACCTGACCAGTGGCGTGATCAGGGAGGGGGCTCGCAGCGCCATTCCGGTGCCGGAAACCACGGTGCTCAACGCCAGCGATGAACAGGCGGCAGCAGAGTATGACAAGATATTGCCTGCGGTCTCTTCCTTGATGGCTTCCCGTGGCATAACCGGGATCCAGGATGCCTGCGCCACCGATTTCATCCGCCAGCGCCTGCTCAACATGCAGAAGCGTGGGTTGCTGCACATGCGCGTCACTGCCGCCACCTGTTTTCACCAGGATGACTACAGCGGCAAGCTGGATATTGCCGGCCACCTCGCCAAGGCCAGCCAGGTCAGGAGCGCCTTTGCCGACAATCCGCTGATCAAGGCCGATGCGGTCAAAATCTTCCTCGATGGCGTGCTGGAGGGGGATCCCTTCACCAGCCCCCCCTTCCTGCCCAATGCCGGCATGCTGGAGAACTACCACAGTCCCCATCTGGCCCTGGATCCCGACAGCGGCGAGGTGAGCATCACAGCGGACAGCGAGGATGCGGGCAGCAACGGCATAGTCAACTACAAGGAGGCGGATCTGACGCGCTACGTCACCGCACTGGATGGGGCCGGGTTTGGCATCCACATGCACAGCATCGGCGATCGCAGCACCCGGGTGGCTCTCGATGCCCTGGAGGCGGCTCGCGCCAGCAACGGGGAGAGCGGCATCCCCCACACCCTGGCCCACCTGCAGGTAGTGCACCCGGACGATCAGAAACGGCTCGGCGAGCTTGGCCTCTACCTCACCTTCACCTATGCCTGGACCACGCCCCAGCTTGCCTACGACATGCTGGTCAGCCCCTTCATCCAGCCAACCAGGGTGGGACAGTCCCTGAGCGAAGCCATCTACGACCCCATGGGCTATCTCCATGACGCCCTCTACCCGGTCGAGAGTTCGCGCCAGGCTGGCGCCGTGCTGGTGGCGGGCAGCGACGCCCCGGTGGACAGCCGGGACCCGCGCCCGTTCGAGAACATGGCCGCCGGCATAGTGAAGGCGGCCGGCAGCGGCGACGACTTCAGGGCCAGTCAGCGCACCTCCCTTGCCGAGATGCTGGCCGCCTACACCATCAACGGCGCCAGGGCGGTCCGTCAGGAGGCGATCACCGGCTCCATCGAGGCGGGCAAGTCGGCGGACTTCATCGTGCTGGACCGGGACCTGTTCGCCCTGGTCAAGGCCGGCTCGCCGGAGCAGATCGCACAGACCCGGGTCGAGCAGACGGTCTTCATGGGGGAGACCGTCTACCGCAAACCCTGAACAAAACGGGCCCCGCAAGGGGCCCGCTTCTTATGGCTCGCAGGCGGGCGCCTCCTCCGCCTGCCCGGGTTGCAGGGCCAGGGTGAACAGGGCCGCCACCATGTCGGACTGGGTGATGATGCCCACCAGCCGCTCCCCTTCCACCACAGGCATGTGGTGCAAGCCCCCGTCGGAGAATGTTTCCACCAGATCGTAGAGGGGTTGGTAGCGCCGCGCCGTCCGTACCTCCCGGGTCATCAGATCCGCCACCCGCAATTGCTCGAGCGCCTCCCGCCCCCTGGGCTGGCGGCTCTCCCTGTCGATCATCAGATCATGCAGGGTGATGATGCCCGCCAATCGGCCCCCTTCGTCCGCCACCGGCAGCGCCTTGATCTGATGGTGAGAGAGCAGATCCCAGGCCGCCATGGCTGACGCCTCTGGGGAGCTGACCACCAGATCCCGCGACATCACATCCTGACAGCGCACCGTGCCCACTCGCCCCCGCAGAGCGTGCAGCTGGGCCTCCTGCAGCAGCTCCTGCAGATCCTGGCGGCTGATGTCGAGCAGCTCCCCGTGCTTGTCCAGGGCAAAGTCGATGTCCTGGGTGGCGAGCCGGGCGCTCGGCTGGGGATCCGCCGTCTGGTGACGATTGGGCGCCACCTTGCCGCCATTGGGATAACGGCGCCCCAGGGCGCGGTTGTAGAGCAGCCCCAGGCTCAGCAACAGCAGGGAGTTGAGCAGCACAGGCAGCAGCACATAGCCCACCCCCAGCGCCCGGATCCCCTCGCCGCCGATGACGGCGGTCAGGGCCACGGCCCCGCCGGGGGGGTGCAGGCTGCGGGTGAGGAACATGGCGGCGATGGCCAGCATCACCGCCAGGGCCGAGGCGAGGGCCATGTCCGGCACCAGGCTGGCACTCAGTACCCCCATCAGCGCCGAGACCCCGTTGCCCACCAGGATGGACCAGGGCTGGGCCAGGGGGCTCGCCGGGGCGGCAAACAGCAGCACGGCGGAGGCCCCCATGGGGGCGATCAGCCAGTGCACCTCCAGCCCCAGCCCCCACTGGCAGAGCCAGGCGGTGCCCAGCAATCCGACGAAGGCGCCGAGGGCACCGTAACAACTCTCTTTGAGGCTGGTATTGGTCGATACCGGCAAAAAATCCCTGAACTGCATCCTGCTCCCGAAGACGATAACATTTATTTCAAATGCGCAATTCTAGCCAGTAACCCCGGTCCAATACCAGCCCGCCAGGGGTTGCCCCCCCGGCTTATCGCCCGCTGATCCTGCCGCCACCGGCTCCACGGCACTTTTTCCTCCCTCTTAACGCTGGCTTAAGGGTCGGCTGTCACCTTGCTGCCATCCTCATGAACGGAGCCAAACGCTATGAAGACTCTCAGAGATGCCCTGCGCCGCTTCGATGGCCAGCGCCGCAGCTGGACCGCCGGGCTGGAGCGGGCCACCCTCGTCTGGCTGGCCAGACGGGGCCGCCTGCCCCCCTCACCTCAGGCGCCCCGGCGGATCCTGGTCATTCGCAGCACCAACCGCATCGGCAACAACCTCTTCCTGCTGCCCTTCCTGCTGCGGCTGAGACGGGATCACCCCAACGCCGAGATCGAGCTGGTGTGCAGCGGCGGCCCCTTGCTCCCCTTTCTCGCCGATCTGCAACTGGGGGCCATCCATCGGGTCCGCTTGCAGGGCAAGCAGCTGATCGGCGCCCTGGCGGTGCTATGGCGCCTGCGCCAGCGGCACTATGACAGCGTCTATGTGCCCTTCGCCTCCAGCACGGATCACCTGATCGCCGCCTGGGTGCGGGCCGGCGAGAAGATCGGCTTTGACGACGCCAAGGGGGATGCCCTGTTCGATCAGCCCCTTAGCCCCGACAGTGGCTGCCACTACGCCCACCAGCCCCTGCAACTGCTCGGTCGCCATGGCAACCCGGCGGAGCAGATTGAGCTTGGCAGCGCGATCCTGGCCCCCTGCCCGCCGCTGGCCGCGTTGCGGCGGGCCCACCCGGGCCGCCCCCTCATCGGCTTCTTCACCGGCGCCCGCAAGGGCAAGGGACTCTCCGCCACCCAGTGGCGGCGACTGCTCGGGGATCTGCGCCGCCACAGTCCGGATGCCCTGCTGATCCAGCTCGAAGATCCGGCTTCCCCCCAACCCCTGCTGGGGGATCTGCACCTATCCCTTGGCAACATGAGCGAGCTGGCCCGCTTCACCCGCGGCCTCGCCCTCTTCGTCAGTTGCGACACAGGTCCCCTGCATCTGGCGGCCGCGAGCGGCGTGCCCTGCCTCGGCCTCTTCACCCAGACAGACCCGGCGCGCTACGGCTGCCTCGGCGCCCAGCACCGCAATCTGGTGATCGAGGATCGCAACGCCATCCCCCTCGACGGGCGCTGGCTGGCCGAGGCGCTGGCGCGGGAGGCACCATCGCAGGGGTGGCACAGGCCGCAAAGCCCAGCACCATACCCGCAAACTGGCGCCCCCCTGCTGCTTACCCCCTGAGGGGCTTAAGGCCCTTATGCAAAAAAGAGGGAAGGCCTGCGCCTTCCCTCTCTCGTTATCTCAGTGCTCTTGCGTTCTCTGCCGAGCGGTAAGAGCCTGTTCAGGCCAGTTCGGCTCGCAGCGTCCGGGTCGCATCGACCATCACCTTGAGGGCAGCCGTGGTCTCTTCCCAGCCGCGGGTCTTGAGGCCGCAATCCGGGTTGACCCAGAGCCGCTCGACCGGGATCTGTTTGGCCGCCTTGCGCAGCAAGCCCTCAATCCAGCCCTGGCTCGGCACGTTCGGCGAGTGGATGTCATACACGCCCGGCCCGATCTCGTTGGGGTAGTTGAAGCGCTCGAACGCTTCAAGCAACTGCATCTGGCTGCGGCTGGTCTCTATGGTGATCACGTCCGCATCCAGCGCAGCCACCGCCTCTATGATGAGGTTGAAATCGCTATAACACATGTGGGTGTGGATCTGGGTGCTGTCCACCACAGGGCTTGCGCTCAGGCGGAAGGCGCGCACCGCCCAGTCCAGATATGCCTGGTGATCCTGCTTGCGCAGGGGCAGCCCTTCACGGATCGCAGGCTCGTCGATCTGGATGATCTTGATGCCGGCGGCTTCCAGATCCGCCACCTCGTCACGAATGGCCAGACCAATCTGCAGAGCAGACTGCTCGCGGCTCACGTCTTCCCGCGGGAAGGACCAGCAGAGAATGGTCACGGGCCCGGTCAGCATGCCCTTGACCGGCTTGTCGGTCAGGCTCTGGGCAAACTTGGTCCATTCGAGGGTCATGGGGGTCGGGCGGTCGATATCCGTGGTGATCACCGGCGGCTTGACGCAGCGGGAGCCATAGCTCTGTACCCAGCCGAAGCGGGTGATGGCAAAGCCGTCCAGCAGCTCGCCGAAATACTCCACCATGTCGTTGCGCTCGGCCTCGCCGTGCACCAGCACATCCAGCCCGATGGCTTCCTGGCGCTCGATGGCATCCTTGATCTGGGCCTGAATGCCCGCCTCGTAAGCACTGTCGTCGATGCGACCGGCCCGCCACTCCTGACGCAGCACCCGAATTTCCGAGGTCTGCGGGAAGGAGCCTATGGTGGTGGTGGGCAAGAGCGGCAGCTTGAGATCATTGCGCTGGGCCTGCGCCCGTACCGGATAGGCGCTCTGGCGATCGAAATCGCTGTTGGTCAGGCTGGCCAGACGGGACTGCACCGCTTTCTTGTGGACCCGGCTGTCGGATTCCCGATCCACGATGGGCTGACTGTAAGCGGTGATCTTGTCCAGCTCCCCTCCGTCCAGGTAGTCGGAGAGCAGCCCCAGCTCGTAGCACTTTTGCAGGGCGAAGGCGAACCAGCTGCGGGTCTGGGGATCCAGCTCGTGCTCCAGGGTCAAGTCCACCGGGCTGTGCAACAAGGAACAAGAAGAGGCAACCCAGAGCCGCTCGCCGAGCTTCTCTTTCAATGCTTTCAGCGTCGGCGCCAGCTTGGCCAGGTTGGCACGCCAGACGTTGCGACCATTGATCACACCGGCTGAGAGGACCCACTGGGCCGGCAAGTGCGGGACCAGGGTCTCCAGCTGCTCGGGGGCGGCCACCAGATCCAGGTGCAGGCCATCCACCTTCAGGCTGGTGATGATGTCGCGCTGATGGGCCACTGAGCCGAAATAGGTGGTGAGCAGCAGCTTGCAGGGGCCGCTCAAGCGCTCATAGGCGTTGAGGTAGGCAAGACGCCACTCGTCCGGCAGGTCCAGCGCCAGGGCCGGCTCGTCGATCTGCACCCACTCCACCCCTTGCGCGGCCAGCTTGGCCAGTATCTCCTGATAGACGATCAGCAGGCGGTCGAGCAGTTCGAGACGTGAGAAGCCGCTCTCTTTCTCCTTGCCAAGCCAGAGGTAGGAGACGGGCCCCAGCAGCACGGCCTTGACCGGCAGCCCCAGCGCCTTGGCCTCTTCCACTTCGTCAAACAGCTGGCTCCAGCCCAGCTTGAAGCGCTGATCACGGCTGAACTCGGGCACTAGGTAGTGGTAGTTGGTATTGAACCACTTGGTCATCTCGGCGGCGGCGGCAGACGGGCCGGTCGGCGCACGGCCACGGGCCACCCGGAACAGGGTGTCGAGATCGGTATCCCCATGGCGGTGGCGGGCAGGCACGGCATCCACCAGCAAACTGGTGCCGAGCACTTGGTCGTACCAGGCAAAATCCCCCACCGGCAGCAGGTTGACCCCGGCGGTGCGCTGGGCCTGCCAGTGGCGCTCACGCAGGCTCTTGCCCACAGCGACCAGCTCTGCCTGAGTGGTCTCGCCACGCCAGTAGGATTCGAGGGCAAATTTCAGCTCGCGCTTGGCGCCGATACGGGGGAAGCCCAGTGTGTGTGCTCGTGTCATAGGTCCAATTCCTTATGCTCATTCATCTGATGGGAAACTGGATGATTTGGCCATCCAGATGTTTACACATCCAAAATGACAAGATAAGGTGGCCTTGGCTATTGAATACTCTTCAACTGGCTCTCAAATAATCCGCAACTAGCGTGCAAGAGCCTCTTCAACGGACATGTAAGAGAGCGTTCAACGGATATGCAAGAAAGCCTTCAACTGATGCAACAAGGAGCCACGTCATGGCAGTGCCAAGCAATTCAGGCCTGGAAATCAAACACTTGAGAACCCTGGCCGCATTGGCCGAGCAAGGGTCGCTGGCCGGCGCGGCGCAGAGCCTGAATCTGACCCAGTCTGCCCTCTCCCATCAGCTCAAAGAGCTGGAGACCCGTCTTGGCCTGGAGCTTTTTCTTCGCAAGAGCCGCCCCCTGGTGCTGACGGCGGCGGGCCAGCAGTTGCTGGCTCTGGCTCGCCAGGTGCTGCCCGCCCTGGCACAGACCGAGAAACAGCTGCAGGCCCTGCACAGCGGTGACGCGGGCCGGTTGCACCTGGCGCTGGACTGCCACAGCTGCATTCAGTGGCTGCTGCCGCTCTTGCCCGATTTTCGTCGCCAGTGGCCCGGGGTGGATCTGGAGGTGGAATCGGTGCCCGGCTTTGATGCGATCAATGCCCTGCTCGGCGGTCAGCTCGACTTGCTGCTCACCTCGGATGTACAGGCCCGCGGGGATCTCCACTTCGAGCCGCTGTTCGCCTTCGATCTCACCCTGGTGATGGCGCCGGATCACCCTCTATGCCACCAGGCACGGATCACCCCGGAGGATCTCAAGCAGGAGGTGCTGCTTGTCTACCCGGTGGAGCGGGCCCGCATGGACGTGTTCAGCCGCTTCCTGCAACCGGCCGGGGTCGAGCCCGCCCGCTGCAAGCTGGTGGACAATACCTCCGTCATGCTGCAGATGGCCGCCGCCGGGCTCGGCGTCGCTGCCCTGCCGCGCTGGGCCTGCGAGGAGTTCGTGCGTCAGGGACTGCTTGAGGCCAGGCCACTCGGCAATGGTGTGCGCCGCCATATGTATGGGGCCGTGCGCGCCGCCGACAAGGATCAGCCCTGTTTGCAGAGCCTGTTCGAGCGCATTCGCAGCAAGATGGGTGAGCAGAAGGAGACGTAAAAAGCCGCCCCCGGGGCGGCTTGCGATGAGTCGGAAAGCCAGTGCCCTCAGGGTTCGTCCTGGCAGTGGGTGGCGCCATGTCGCCTCGGGCAGTTGGCGCAGAGCTCGCCATCGCGGCGTTTGTAGTGCAGGCAGCAGCGCTGGCGCACATAACCGGGGGACAGCGTATCGGCCGGGATCGATGCCGGACGCCACCCCACCAGATGCTCGGCTGGCAGGCCACAGGCGGCGAGCCAGCGCGGCGCATGTTCGCTCACCTGCTCACGGCTGACATGGGTGAAAAAGTCTGGCACCCGCACCAGGGCCGCCAGCAGATCATCGGCCAGCAGCGGGCGCACAAAACCCGGTCTGAGTCGCTGCACCCCGCCCAGCAGCGCGAACAGCGCCTGCCAGTGGGCTTGCAGCCGCTCGCCAGCCACCTTGATCAACAGACTGACGTCCCCCTTGATCATGGGCTCGGCCGGCAGGGTAAAACCGGATACCACGCCATCCTGATAGTCCTGCCCCATGCGATCGACGGCGGGGACGGCGCCCAACCGATAAACAGCCGCCATGGTCAGATAGAGGGATTGCCAGCAGAGCATTCCCCAGCTGCGGGTCAGCCAGTAGGCCGGCCCCGCCTCAGGGTGCGCAAGCCGCCAGTGATCATATAGCGCCGCCGCCACCTCGGCCGGGGTTGAATGGGGGGGAGCCGCCAGCAGATGAGGCCTGTCCCCCACTCCCGCCAGCCGCCCCCTGAGCGAAGGAATAACCCCGGCAGCGACGGCAAACAGGGCCCCATGATCCGCAAGCGCACTAGCCTGTGTATCCGTGGTCAGTTCCTCAAGCCCACCAGCCCCGGTGAACTGGCGATTGTCGCGGACTGCCAGTGGTGCAGCGGGCCCCGGGACTGGCCCGGGGCGCAGGGTCAGAATACGTATTTGAGTCGCGCCTCCACATTGCGCTCTGCCCCGAACCAGCAGTTGTTCTGGTCATAGCAGGAGTAGTAGGTCTTGTTAAAGAGGTTGCTGGCACTCACCGAGGCCTCCACCCCCTTCAGACGCTGGCTGAGTTGGGCCAGATCGTAGGACGCCGCCATGTCCATCAGCAGGTAATCCGGTACCCTGTCCGTGTTGGCAGCATCAAGCTGTGCCTCCCCCACGTAACGCAGACCCGCCCCCAGCCGTAAACCGTTATCCAGCTGGTAGTTGCTCCAGAGGGATGCCATCTGTTTGGGCACCCAGACCGGGGTCTTGCCCTGCAGGCTGGTGGTATCGCGGGTGATCTCCATGTCCTGGCGGGTATAACTCAGCGCCAGATCCAGCTGGCTGGTGAGGTCGACTCGTCCCTCCAGCTCGACGCCCCTGGAGACCATCTCTCCGGTCTGCAGCTTGGGCCCGTAGACGTTGTCCGGATCCGTCACCAGCGCATTTTGCTTGGTGATGTGGAAGACCGAGGCGGTAAAGGTCTTGCTCATGTCCTCGGAAAGATACTTGACCCCCCCCTCCCACTGATGGCCCGTAGCAGGGTCAAAAGCCTTGCCGCTCTTGTCCGCCCCCGCTACCGGCTCGAAGCTCTCGGCATAGCTCACATAGGGCGAGAGGCCATGATCCAGCTCGTACAAGGCGCCGAGGCGCAACGAGAGGTTGTCCTGATCAATCTGGGCCAGGGTGTTGCTCGCCGCTCCCTGATAGAGGGTCTGGCTGTCGGTGTCCATCCGGTAGCTGTCGTAGCGGGCACCGCCTATGGCCACCAGCCGGTCGAGTCGCACCTGATCCTGCAGATAGACGCCGGTCTGGGACTGGCGAATGGTCTTGCTGTCCTGATAGTTGAAGGTGAGCGCTCCCGGCACTATCTGGCTGTGGTTCGGGTTGAAGATGTCGATGGCGGGGGCGGAATAGTCGAGGGTGTCCCGGTAGAGAATACGGGCATCCAGATACTGGTAATCGACCCCGAGCAACAGGTTGTGCCGGGCGCTGCCGGTCATCACCTTGCCTGCCAGCTGGTTGTCGATGACAAAGCCTCTGGAGTCTTCATCGGTCAGATAGGCATTGCGGGCCAGAGTGCGGTGGTCCGCCGCCAGCGCTGCGTTATAGGTGTTCTGCTGGTTGGCCGAGGCGTCCATGTAGCGGGCATTTTGCAGCAGTTGCCAGTTGTCGTTGAAGTCGTGGCTCAGCTTGTAGCCAAGCAGGGTCACCTCCCGGCTGTAGTGGTTCCAGTTCTCGTCGCCGAGGAAGCTGTCACTGCCAAGCTGGCCCAGGGGATTGGACTTGACCGAGCCGCTGGCCGGCACCGTGGTGTAGATGCCCGCTTGTGGGTCTTTCTGGTAGTAGAGGTTCAGATTCAGCAGGGTGCGATCACTCAACTGCCAGTCCAGCGATGGCACGAACACATAGCGCTCCTCCTGTGAGGTCACCGCCTGCCCCTCCTTCTGGCGGGCCAGTCCCACCACACGATAGGCAAGTTGCTCATTGATGGCGCCCGTGCTGTCTAGGGTCAGCTCCTTGAGGGTGCCGGTGCCCGTCGCCACGCTGAGGCTGTGTCTGGCCTCACGTTGCGGCCGCTTGGCAATGAGGTTGACCATACCACCCGGCGGCATGCTGCCGTAGAGCACCGAGGTCGGCCCCTTGAACACCTCCAGCTGCTCGATGGCCACCGGATCTATCTGGGGTTGCAGGTTCCAGTCGTTGTATTGCAACAAGAGGCCGTCGTAGAAGTTCTGGTAGTTGTCAAAGCCACGGATATTGAACAGGTCCAGCCGGTTGACCGCCCCACCGCGCAGCTCGGTATTGACGCCGGGCACGTAGCGCAGTGCCTCGCTCACCGAGCTCACACCACGCTGCTCCAGGGTCTCGCCGTCCACCACTGAGATGGCCTGGGGCGTCTCCATGGGGTCGAGCCGGGTCTTGGTCGCCGTGTTGCGATAGGTCTGGCCCAGTACCGTCAGGGTTTCATCGGCCACCGCGCCTTGCGCATTGGGCGTGGGGGCGGCCAGCACGGGGCCGGCCAACAGGGCGGAGATGGTCGCGGCGACCAGGGTCAATGGGGGGTGAACAAGTTGCATCTAATCCTCGACTGCTTGGCACAAGTTAATGGTAACAAATCTCATTTGCATTTTATTGTGCAAATTTGCTCTCGAATTAACAATTTGGGGCATGTCGGCAGGAAGAAGGGCAAACGAGGGGCAAGAAAAGCCCCATACGACGACCTTTGATGTCGATGGAGAAAGACCTTGAATTCAAATGGCTATCTTTTCTAAAGGCAGGCTTTAATGAGATGGCGGCCAATGGCGGGACGCCACAGTGCGTGATACAGGCCGGACGATGGGCGCCCTGCAGCTAAACAGCTCACACTGTTCAGCCCTGGCGGGGGGCTATGGGCAACCAGTACTCCATGTGGGCATCGGGTTGCAGACCATCGAAGCCTAAGGCGTAACGCTCCAGCTCGAAACCATCCAGCCCCCGATAACCCGAGGCGGGCAGCCAGTGCAGGATGAACCAGTTGAGGGTCTGCCCCAGCTGGCTGATGGGGCCGACGTGGGTAAGCACGGCGTACTCCTGGGGCGGAATGGCCAGACGAGCCAGCCCGCTCGGCGGCTTGCTCCCCTCCTCTGCCGCCACGCCCGCCCAGTAGGCCAGCTGCTCCCCCGCCCCTGACACATCTACCACGCCGATCAGATCGCGGGCCCTGTCCAGGCCGCCGGCACTGCGCAAGGCACGCCAGATGGCGGGCACCGTCTGCTGAAAATCGGGCGAGCTGGCAAAGAGCCCGCGGATCAGTCCCTTGACCCCCTGCAGCATGAAACCCGGCTGGCTCTCGACCCTTACCTGCACCAGTCGGGGAGTATTGGCAAGCGGCATAGGCGCTCGCACCAGCGGGGTGCGCAATCCCAGCCGCAGACCCCGTTTGCGATAGGCCAGCGGCGAGCAGCCGAACTGCTGCTTGAAGGCACGGCTGAAGCTCACCTCGGAACCAAATCCGTAGTTCAGCGCCAGATCCAGCACCCGCTGGCGGCTAGAAAGCAGCGCCTCCGCCGCCAGGCTCAGCTTGAGCTCGCGCACATAGTGGGCCACCGTCAGCCCTGTCTCGTGCAGGAAGACCCGCTGCAACTGCCAGCGCGACCAGCAGCTCTGCTCGGCCAGCTGCTCCAGCGACAATGGCTGATCCAGATGCCCGTGGATGTAGTCGAGCACCCGCTCGATGCGGGTGAAATGGGCGCTCGCCTGTGGCGCTGGGCCAGGGGATGCGAGGGGGAAGGTCGGTGTCATTGGGTGGTCGGGATCGCTGCCAGCAGAGGGGCACGCTCGCCCAAGTGGCCACATTAAACATGGCCGCGGCCCCGGCGGCAAGTGGTCTGCTGCCACCGGCGAACAGCGCACGCCCTGTTTGTGGCTCAACCCCGCGCGCTCACCTATGCCTTCAACGAGACCGTCAAGCCAGGTTGTCAGACTGTCACAAAAGTGACGCGTTTCCCTGTCAGATTGTTTGAAAACAAATATATCAATTAGATTTGAAAGCCCATAAAGTCCTCGTTCGAATCTTTTTCAGGGAGAGCCAAGATGAAAAAAGTTGCCTTGATCACCGGAGCCCGTGGCGGCATCGGATCCGCCATCACCACTGCCTTGCTGGCTCAGGGGTATCGCATCATCGCCACCCACTCCAGCGGCAACAGTGTGGCGGCCCACGACTGGTACGGGGAGCAGGGCTATCGCCCGGATCAGGTGCGGCTGCTGCCGCTGGACGTGGCCGACACCGCCATGTGCCGCGAGACCCTGGGTCGCCTGTTGCAAGACGAGGGCCGGGTGGACGTGTTGGTCAACAACGCCGGCATCACCCGGGATGGCGCCTTCAAGCGCATGGCGCCGGAGCAGTGGTTCGAGGTGATCCACACCAATCTGTGCAGCCTCTACAACGTGACCCAGCCGCTGTTCGACGCCATGTGCGAACAGCGCGATGCCCGCATCATCAACATCTCCTCGGTCAACGGCCAGAAGGGACAGTTCGGTCAGGTCAACTACTCGGCGGCCAAGGCGGGCATGCTGGGCTTTACCAAGGCGCTGGCGGCGGAGGGGGCCCGCTTCGGGGTCACGGTCAACGCCATCGCCCCCGGTTACACAGCCACCCCCATGGTGGAGGCGATCCGCAGCGATATCCTCGACAGCATCAAGGCCGACATCCCCATGCGCCGCCTCGCCAAGCCGGAGGAGATCGCCGCCGCCATGGCCTTCCTCGCGAGCGAAGCGGGCGCCTATATCACGGGGGAAACCCTGGCCATCAACGGCGGCCTCTATATGAAATAGCGCCGGGCTCAAGGCGAATGACTGAGGGCAGCCAACAGGCTGCCCTCTGTGTTTGCAAGTCGGGACGAGACAGTTGCCACCCGGCTCAGGGGCGCGCCGGCACGGCCCCCGAGGGCTCGGCGAAGTGGCTGCGCAGGGCCGTGATCACCCGCCGCACCTTCTCCGGGATCTCCCGCTGCGGGGTGATGGCGTGGATCTCCATGGGCGGCACCCGAAAGCCCGGCAGCAACTCCAGCAGCCAACCCTGGGCGAGATCCTCGGCGATTTCCCCCTCGGGTTGCAGCGAGACCCCCTGCCCCGCCAGGGTGAACTGGCGCAGCGGCAGCACATTGTTGCACACCACCCTGGGCTTGGGTTTGACCTTGTGGCCCTGCCCCTTGTCGTCGAAGAAGGTCAGGCCCCCGCTCAGCATGTCCGCCGCCAGCCAGTCGTGTTCCAGCAGATCTGCCGGACTGCGCGGTGTGCCCTTGCGCGCCAGATAGGCGGGCGAGGCACACAGCAGCATACGGGTCTGACCCAGCTTGCGCGCCACCAGGCTGGAGTCGGAGAGGGTACCGACCCGCAGCGCCACGTCGATGCGCTCGGCGATGAGATCCCGCTTCTCGTCGTCGGCGATGATCTGGATGCACAGGCCGGGATGGGCCTGCAACAGCGGCGACAAGGCCCGCGCCAGCGGCTGGCCCGCCATCCCCACGGGCGCCGTGATCCGCACCTCACCGAGCAGGCTGTCGCGCACCTCGGAAAGGCGCAGCTCAGTCTGGTTCAGCGTCTGTTGCAGCGACTGGCACCCCTGCCACACCACTTCCCCCGCCTCGGTCAGATTGAGGCGACGGGTGGAACGGTGCAGCAGGGTGAGGCCGAGCAGGCTCTCCAGCTGGCTGATATGCTGACTGACGGCGGAGGGGGTCATGCCAAGGGCCTTGGCGGCACCCGTCATGCTGCCCGCCTCCACCACGGCGGCGAAGATGGCGTAACGTCTGAGCTGCTCCATTATTAATTCCAGCTTACAAGTGTATCAATTTTACAGTCGATTATTAAATCACATTTGGCGGAGTAGGATAGCCCCATTCCAACAGTGAAGGAGAATCACCCATGAAAATTGCCCTGATCGGTGCCAGCGGTTTTGTCGGTACAGCCATCCTCAATGAAGCCGTCAGCCGCGGCCATCACGTCACAGCCATCGTCCGCGATGTCAGCAAAGTCGCTGCCCACCCGCAGGTCACCGCCGTGGCGGTAGATGCCCAAAACCCACAGGCACTGGCCGAGGTGCTCAAGGGGCACGACCGGGTGATCAGCGCCTACAACCCGGGCTGGACCGCACCGGACATCTACGACCAGTACCTCAAAGGGGCCAAGGCCATAGTCGCGGCGGCCGTGACCGCCCACAGCTGGTTGCTGGTGGTCGGTGGTGCCGGCAGCCTGGAAATCGCCCCCGGCGTACAGCTGGTGGATACCCCGGACTTCCCGGCCGAGTGGAAACAGGGCGCCCTGGCGGCCCGCGACGGTCTCACCGCCCTGCGCCGTGAAACCACCCTCGACTGGCGTTTCGTCTCCCCGCCCGTGTTCCTCGAACCCGGCGAGAAGCGCGGTGGCTATCACCTCGGTGGCGATCAGGTGCTCTTCAGCGGTGACAAGCCTGCCGGGATCACGGTCGGCGATCTGGCCGATGGCGTGCTGAACGAGGTGGAAAAACCGGCCCACCTGCGCCAGCGCTTTACTCTGGGTTACACAGCCTGACCTCTTCGCGCAGTATTATTCAGATAACAGCGTCAGCTTGAACCCCACGGGGGCAGATATCCAAGGCTGGATGTGTTAGCCAAGGATATGTGCCCCTTTTTGCCAATAGACACCCTGACATGATTGCTGTCGCCATACACTCCCTTCACTGCAAGAACACACGCATACACGCCTTGTTAAAGATGTAACATCTTGGTTTCGTGATGCTTTCAAATCCAGTAAAGTAGCCACTCATTCATCATATCTGCATCAGGGAAAGGAGCGAGTGATGGATCATTTCGGGTCAATTCTATTGTTGTTGGCTGTAGCCATAGCCGTGGTTGTCACCTTTCAACGGCTGCATATACCAACCAGCCTTGGCTATTTATTGGTTGGTATTATTCTCGGACCCCATACCATTGGTTATACGGTTTCTGTTCCTGAGCTAACCACACTGGCCGAATTTGGTGTCGTCTTTCTTCTGTTTGCAATAGGCCTTAACTACTCACTCCCCCAATTAGCCGTACTGCGGCACCAGGTACTTGGACTCGGTACCGGTCAGGTTGTATTGACGACCTTGTTGGTCAGTCTCGTGAGCTGGTTGGCTGGTCTTTCTGTTGCTGCGGCGTTTGTGTTTGGCGCTGTCTTTGCACAATCCTCCACCACTATCATGGCCAGCTTGTTGACTGAGCAAAGAGAAGAAAACTCCCAGCATGGTCGCTTTGGGTTGGCAATTTCGGTGTTTCAGGATGTCACCGCCGTCCCCTTTCTGGTCATTATCCCCGTGCTGGGCAGTGCAGTAACAGCTGATGTACTGATCGGTACCCTTGGCTGGGCACTCGCCAAAGCTGTGTTGGCCTTGGTCCTGGTGTTTATTGTTGGCCGCTGGCTACTACGTCCATTGTTTCATCTGGTGTCCGAGCGGCACTCCATGGAGATGTTTACCCTTGCAGTGCTCCTGGTTGCCTTGCTCGCAGCCTGGACCACGAACAGCCTTGGTCTTTCCCTGGCCTTTGGTGGTTTCCTGGCTGGCATGATGCTGGGCGAGACTGAATTCCGCCATCAAGTGGAATCAAGCATACGGCCTTTTCGTGATGTCCTGCTGGGCCTCTTTTTCATTGGTATCGGTATGCGCTTTGATCCCGCATCACTCTCCTCAATCTGGATATGGGCACTACTTGGTGCCCTACTGATCCTGACCAGCAAGATTGTGATTGTCGCGCTGATGTTGCGCCGTGTGAAGGCCGAAACGGATGTAGCCTGGCGCACAGGCTTGTTGCTCAGCGTAGGTGGCGAGTTCGGGCTCGCTCTGGTTGCTATCGCCCTGGATGCCCGAGTGCTCGATATGAGATTGGGTCAAATTGCCATTACCTCAGTACTAGTCTCGATGGTACTCGGCGCCATCCTTATTCGTTTTAACGGATATATCGTCAGCAAGTTGGTGAAAAAATCGCCACCTCAGCGCGAAGCGGACCCGCTTCTGCTGGTAAGGCAAGTACCAAATCAAGTCATTATTGGTGGTTATGGGCGTGTGGGTCACACCATAGCTGTGTTACTACATTCAAGTGGAATCCCGTTTCTGGTGTTTGACAGGGATGCCAAACGCGTCGCTCATGGCCGAGAAATAGACAATCATCCCGTCTTCTATGGTGATATTTCAGATCCAGAGCTACTCGCGGCCATACATGTGGAGTGTGCGTCTCTGGTAGTGGTGACTGTTGACGACTCCGAAACCGCTTTGACGACCATCGCCTATCTGCGCAGAACCTGTCCGCAGGTTCCTGTGGTAGCGCGAGCCCGAGACCTTGAAACCAGCAATCTCCTGCTTGAGGCTGGCGCACTGCAAGCCTATCCAGAAATTATCGAAGCGAGTCTGCACCTTGGCGAAACCGCATTGAGAATATTGGACATCCCTGATGCGGATATTAGCCAGGTCATTCAAAATGTGAGAGATTGTGGTTATAAACCAGTGCTGGAAGATGAGTGAAAATAGCAAATATACGCGCGACTGACGCTTGCCTTGGCACGTGGTACTAATCGGTCATTTCAGCAGGAGGATTACGATGAAACTGTTCAAACGTATCGCATTCGTGCTCAGCAATCACGGCCAAGAGGCGCCAGAACCTGCCCTATTACGAGCTGTTGAACTGGCCAAAACTAATCAGGCTGAATTGACATTATTAAAAGTAATCCCTTCTTTTTCATCATTTTTGGCCTTTAGCAGCGATGAACAGACACTCCAGCGAAAATTCATTGAGCAAGAGGAAACCATGTTGGCACAGCTGGTAGCCTCTCTTGATAAAAATATCTGCATCAAGACTCTGCTGTTAACTGGAAAACGCTACATCGAAACAATCCACCAAGTACAGATTCATGGATTTGATCTGGTTATGAAAGAGCCTGATCAGCTCGATTGGCTTGATCGACTTTTTGGTAGTGATGACATGCATTTATTAAGAAAATGTCCCTGCCCGGTATGGTTGGTGAAAAGGAGTGACACCACAGAATGTAAACAGATCCTCGCGGCTGTTGCATTTGATGACGATGAACAAACCCATAACGATGAATTGAATGTAGCAATCCTTGAGTTTGCGAGTTCACTGTCTCTTTCAGATTTTGCAACACTGCATGTACTAAATAGCTATGAAACCCCTGAAGCTGGCTTTATCAGCCTTTGGGCTGAAAATCCCGAGAAGGTGGAAAAAGACATGTTGGAGTCAGAACACATGACGAGAACCGGTAAGATGCGGGGACTCATGGATAAACTAAAAGCCAGGATAGGAAATGACTCATTCCAGTTTCTTTCTCCTCGTACCTATATCATCCCAGGCTCTCCCGATCGGGAAGTACCTAAAATGGCAGCAAAGCTCAATATTGATTTAGTGGTCATGGGCACGGTCGCGCGCACCGGGATTGCTGGCGTTATTATCGGTAACACAGCAGAGAGCGTATTGTCACAATTGAACTGTTCTGTGTTTGCGATAAAGCCGAAAGGGTTTGTTTCTCCCCTTTCTGTGCCGCGTAATTGATAACAGAGGACAGGGTTCACCACTGTCGGAAAGACGAGGTTTGGCGCATAACAAGCAGGGAGGCATCAGCCTCCCTCATCTTTTACTATCCAACCTCATATGGCTACTCTGGCGGCGACTGATTGCACTTCTTACCCTGGCGGCAAAGGCGCACCTAGCCTGCTGACAACACAAACAGCACACTCACCTTCGGCCGCTCAATAAACACCCACCCGAATTAGCATCGAATTCTATTTCGATTTTTGTATATAACTAAGAATAATTTGTTGCTTCCGTCTTATAACGCCGAACAGTAGCATCACCCTCAATCCAAATGGCGCCATCTTTACCGGTCGGCCCGGTGTGTCACCACCGACCCGCGCTGTCATGTTTGCACTGAGTCGTCGGGATGCCCCGGTACTCAGAAAATGAGGAGGTGCACATGGAACATTCACCACTGCCGATCATCGATCTCGCCGCCCTTGGTGGCGACCCCGCGACTCGTCGCCAGATGCTGGCCAAGCTTGGCCGGGCGGCCCGCGACATCGGCTTTTTCTATCTGACAGGCCATGGCCTGAGCGAGACTCAGCAGAAAGAGACCCTGGCGCTGGCGGCCCGCTTCTTCGCCCTGCCGGAGCAGGAAAAACGGGCAGTGCAGATGGTACACTCCCCCCATTTTCGCGGTTACAACCAGGTGGGCGCCGAACTCACCCGCCAGCGGCCGGACCGGCGCGAGCAGTTCGACATCATGAATGAGGCACCTGCGCTGGCAAAAGACGAGATCCATGCCCCCTGGCAGCGACTGATAGGCCCCAACCAGTGGCCCGCCGCCCTGCCCGAGATGAAAACGCAGCTGCTGGCCTGGCAGGAACGGCTGAGCGACATCACCCTCACCCTGCTCGGCGCCTTCGCCGAGGTGCTGGCGCAGCCGCAAGGCGTGTTCGATGCCAGCATTCGCGGCAAGCCCTACCAGCACATGAAGCTCATCCACTATCCGGGGCGCGAAGCAGGCAGCAGCAGCCAGGGAGTGGGCGCCCACAAGGATCCCGGCTACCTGACCCTGGTGATGCAGGACGATCACTCCGGACTCGAAGTGGAGACGGCGGCAGGCTGGATCCCGGCCCCCCCCCTGCCGGGGGCCCTGGTGGTCAACATCGGCGAGTTGCTGGAGCTGGCCTCCAACGGCTACCTCAAGGCCACCCTGCACAGGGTGGTGAGCCCGCCGCCGGGGGTATCGCGCCTCTCCTGCGCCTTCTTTATGGCAGCGCGGCTCGATGCCACTGTGCCGCTGCTGACCCTGTCGCCGAGTCTGGCGGCGCAGGCGCAAGGCCCCGAGAGCGACCCCGCCAACCCACTCTTCTATCAGGTGGGGGAAAACGTGCTGAAAGGACGGTTGCGCTCCCACCCCGACGTGGCGGCGCGCCACTATACCGCCGACCCGGCGTCAGCCAACGAACAGATGGCAAGCGGGCAGACGACAAGCAGCGAGCGGCGCGAACCGCAGCCAGCCTGACTCTGCCATACCTATTAAACGGGGGACGCCGTGGCGTCCCGCCACCCGGATGACACAAGCAGTTAAGCCACAGCCTGGCAATGACGGAGTAATAGAATGAAATTCAAGACAATGAGCGTGCACAGCGGCCAACGGATCGATCCCCAGACCGGCGCCCTCACCACACCGCTTTACCAGAGCAGCACCTTCAGCTACTTCAATGCCCAGGCGGGCAAGGAGCGTTTCGCAGGTCAGGCCCCCGGCTTCATCTACAGCCGCTTTGGCAATCCCACCACAGCCGAGCTGGAGCAAAAACTGGCTGCGCTGGAGGGCGCCGACGAGGCGTTGGTGGTGGCAAGCGGCATGGCGGCGGTGAGCGCCATCATGTATGCCCTGGCCGACAGCGGCGATGAGGTGGCCTACATAGGTCCGCTCTACGGCGGCACAGATGCGTTTCTCAAGCAGACTTTCAGCCGCGCCGGCATCAAGGTCACCGCCTATGAGAGCGATCAGGATCTGCTGGCCAACATTCGTCCCGCCACCAAGGTGGTACTGTTCGAAACCCTGACCAACCCCACCCTCAAGGTGGTGGATCCACGAGTGGTAGTGGAAGCGGCCCGCAAGGTGGGTGCCATCAGCGTGTGTGACAACACCTTCCTCACCCCCTATCTGCTGCGCCCGCTCGAGCTTGGCATCGACATAGTGATGCACAGCGGTACCAAATATCTGGGCGGCCACGGCGACATCATCGCCGGGGTAGTGGCCGGCTCCCACGCGCTGATGAAATCCATCCGCACAGTGGCGCTCAAGCACATCGGCTCCCCCATAGGCCCGCAGGAGGCTTACCTGCTGCAGCGCGGGGTCAAGACCCTGCCCCTGCGCATGGATGCCCACCTGCACAACGCGCAGAAAGTGGCCGACTTCCTGGCCGCTCACCCGGCGGTGAAGAAGGTGATCTACCCGGGCCTCGTCAGCCACCCGGGCCACGATGCCCTCGGCGCCTTCGCCAGCGGCTTTGGCGGCATGGTGAGCATAGAGCTTGAAGGGGGCTTTGCGCGCTGCGCCACCCTGCTCGACAACCTGCAACTGTTCGTGCAGGCGGTCAGCCTCGGCGATCTCGAGAGCCTGGCCTGCCATCCGGCCAGCACCACCCACGCCGCCATGGACGAAGCGAGCCGTCTCGCCGCCGGAGTGAATGACGATCTCATCCGCTTCAGCATCGGCGTGGAGGACGCCGACGATCTGATCGCCGATCTGGCGGCGGCGCTGTCCCTCGTCTGACGGACAAAGGCTAACCTTTACGGCTGACAGACAATCTGACGTACAAAGAGCCCGCCCCATCGCTGTGATGGGGCGGGCTCTTTTATGGCTGCCTGACCTGCCGGCACGAGGTGATGGCGTGGCGAGCCAACCGTCGATGTCAGAAACCGAGCGCCACCCGTTGTACCGGCCAGCCCAAGGTCGCCAGTTCAGGGGCCAGTCTCTTGGCATCCCCCACGACCACTATCACCATGTCATCGGGATCGAGCCAGCGCCGGGCAAGGTCTCTCAGAGTCAACGCCGACAGCTGGCTGACCGCCTGCACTCGCTGCTCCACGTAATTTTGCGGCCATTTATCCAGCAAGATGGGCAACATGTAATCCACCTCCTGGGGCAGTGTCTCGTAATCCAGCGCCTGGCGGTTGAGCACACCTTCACGCAGGGTTCTCACCTCCAGCCGGGTGGGGCCCTGCCGCTGGTATTTATCGAGCTCCTGCAAGATCTGCTGCAAGGCGGCCCGGGTGACGTCGGTACGCACACTGCTCTCCAGCAAGAAATGACCCGCCTTGCTGTTGCCATTGAATGAGGGGTGGATGCCATAGGTATACCCCAGCTCTTCCCGCAGCCGAATATGAAGACGATCCGTCAAAGAAGCATTCATCAACCGGGCCAGAAACTGCTCGCCAACCGCATCGCTCGCCATGGCACGACGGCCCATGCGAACAAGGCTCTGGCTGGCACCGGGATTGTCCACCAGATAGATGGCGCGTCTGGCCTGCTGGCCGGTAAACCCGAGAGGCTGCAGAGTGGGCGACTGCCCCTCTGGCTCAACCAGAAAAGAGAGTGCACTCATCACCTTCTCCTGCGCCAGATCGCCGCTCACTACGACCCGGGCCTCACCGCTGCGATACACGGAGTGATAGAAGGCTCGCACGTCATCCAGGGTCAGCGTCTGCCACTGGGCCTGCGGATCCGGCACCCTGGCCAGCCCGTCGATCAGCGCATAAAACTGCTGGTCGGCCTGCCACTGCGGATCCCTTGCCTGTTGTTTCAGCCATTGCCGGGTCTCGAGCTTGATGCGCTGGAAGTCCGTCGGGCGCAAGGCGGGCTGAAGCAGCAGCTCCCGCACCAGGGCCAGCGTCTCATCAAAGTGGGAGGTCACGCCCTGTATCCAGACAGTGCTGTGGCTACCGTCATGACCAAAACTGAGTCTGGCGCCCAACTGACGCACTCGCTCCTCAATGGAGGCAAGCTGCCAACGCTCGCTGCCCTGGAAGAGCATGCCGGCTGTCAGCTCCGCCAGTCCGGCCTTGCCATCCGGCTCGGCCCTGCGTCCGCCGGGCCAGTGTATGCTCATGGCAAAGGCCGGCACCTCGTCGCTGTAGTGACCGAGCAGTGAGACCCTATCCCCCAGGCTGGCTTGCCACAGGGTCGGTATGGGCACCGCCAGAGCCCCGCCACTTGCGGGCATCTTGCGCCTGTCGAGAGTTTCTTCGACAAGACGAGGGGCCAGCCGGGTGTGGGACAAGGTCGGTGGCAAGGGGGGCGGCTCGACAAAATTGGCAGGATCTGCCTGCCATTCGAGGTGATCCCCGGGCACTACGCTCAGCACCACCCTGGGTTTTTGCAGTACATAACGTTGCAGCACCCGCTGCAGATCGGCGGGGGTTACCCTGGCTATTCGCTCGAGATAGCGATGAAAATAATTGGGATCCTGAAACAGGCTATGCCCGGTACTCAACTGCTCGGCCTTGCCGGCCACGCTGTCGAGCGACCAGATGAGATCGGCACGCAAGGCATTGGCCGAGTGGTCGATCTGGGCTTTGGAGGCCCCATCCCGAGCAAAACGGGCGATGACATTGTCTATTTCGTTCTTGATGGGCCCAAGCTCCGCCCCCTGCGCCAGATTGGGGATCGCCCTGATCACCAGCATGCAGGCGAGCACACCGCACTCATGGTTGGCAAAGACAGACACCAGCTTGCCACTTTGTTGCAGCTGCTGTTGCAGCACGCCACTGGCTGAGCCACCCAATTGATCGGCCAGCAGGTCCAGGGCTTCAAAACCGGGTTCCCGGGCAGAGACGGTGGGATAGGCCAGCACCAGCATGGGCTCAGCGACCTGATCAACCAGGGTACGGTAGCGGCTCTTTTTCAGGGCAACAGGCGGGGTCACTGAACGGGACAGCTTGGGGCCTGCAGGCAGGGTGCCGAAATACCGTTCGACCCAGGCCAGGGTTTGCGCCGGCTGGATATCGCCACCTATCACCAGAGTGGCGTTGTTGGGGCCATACCAGCGCAGGAAGAACTGGCGAACATCCTCCAGAGTGAGACGATCCAGATCCTCGACTCGCCCGAATGGCGTATTGAAGTAGGGGTGATTGGGTGGATAGAGGGTCCGATTCAGCACCTCCGGCACCCGACCATAGGCTGGCCCGTCGACAAACTCGGCGCGCTCGTTTTTGGCGACGTCACGCTTGGCATCAAACTTCTGCTGATAGAGGTTATCGAGCAGGAAGCCCATCCGATCCGACTCCAGCCAGAGCACTTTTTCCAACTGGTTGGCCGGCACCGTCTGGTAATAGCGGGTCTGATCCCGCGTCGTCAGCCCGTTGATGCCACGCCCCCCCACCTGTTGCAACAGACGGGTATGCCCCAGCTTCCCCACGTGGGCCGAGCCCTGGAACATCATGTGTTCAAAGAGGTGGGCCATACCGGACTGACCCGGCGCCTCTTCGGCCAACCCGACCCGATAATTCATCTCTACATAGACCAGAGGATCGGAGTGATCCGGCGTCAGGATCACCGTCAGGCCATTATCCAGCCGATATTGCTGATAAGGGACGATCAGCGGATTGCTGCCCTTTTTCTGCTCCTTGACCAGCACTGGGCCTGCCAGGGCAACAACACTGAAGAAATACAATACACTCCACACGACTCTCATGTTATGTCCCAATTCTCAAGCCTGAACATTATTATTGTTTTCTGTTGTTGCACTTATTTCATATTTTTCATATTCATATCAGTCGCCAGCTGCGCCGCTATTTATCTGCTTATCCGCAGGGATATCTGGCCATGGTGCCTGATCAGCACGCCCTCGCCTCACTGACAGCCACATGGATGCCACATGGATGCATAGTTTCGTGGTGACATATCGGCATACAGGCGGGCACGAGGGGCCAAGGCCGCCAGTGTAATCAATCGGAGTCTTGAGGGATATCCCGCGGGCGCCCTCATTTGTAACAAACCATAAGATGACAAGGGCCGTAGCTTAATAGCGGCCAGCCCGTCCATTATTTCAAATAAAGATGAATCATCCCTGCTTTCGGCAACTCAGGCCGTGAACGGATACTGCATGAAAAATAGTGAAACATGGCTATTGAGCCAGAGAAAAATAATGGGTTGCGAAGTGATGCCACCCGTTCACTTAATAACGAAGCTATCGGTGTCAATACAAAGGGCAACACAGCCGACATAGCCCTGGCTGGCACACAGCATCGATATAAAAAGAAGCAAAAAAACAGGGGGCCTGAGCCCCCTGTCCTTTCATTATCCATTGTCTATCAACTTCAGCCACGTGCTAGCAGTATGTTGAGCATGCGGCGCAGGGGCTCGGCGGCGCCCCACAGCAGCTGGTCACCCACGGTGAAGGCGGCCAGGTATTCCGGGCCCATGTTGAGCTTGCGCAGACGACCCACCGGAATGCTGAGGGTGCCAGTAACGGCCGCCGGAGTCAGCTCGCGTGCGGTGATATCGCGATCGTTGGGGATCACTTTCACCCAGTCGTTGTGGGCAGCCAGCAGGGCTTCGATCTCCGCCAGCGGCACGTCTTTTTTGAGTTTGATGGTAAAGGCCTGGCTGTGGCAACGCAGGGCACCGATCCGCACGCACAGACCATCCACCGGAATGGCGGCATCTTCGATCCCCAGGATCTTGTTGGTCTCGGCCTGGCCCTTCCACTCTTCGCGGCTCTGGCCGTTGTCGAGCTTGGTGTCAATCCAGGGGATGAGGCCACCGGCCAGCGGTACGCCGAAGTTGTCCACCGGCAAGGTGCCGGAGCGGGTCTTCTCGGTGATCTTGCGCTCTATGTCGAGGATGGCAGACGCGGGATCCGCCAGCTCCACCGCCACTTCGTCGCGCAGCAGGCCCATCTGGGTGACCAGCTCGCGCATGTGACGCGCGCCACCGCCCGATGCAGCCTGATAGGTCGCCACACTGACCCACTCCACCAGATCGGCCTTGAACAGGCCACCCAGGGCCAGCAGCATCAGACTGACGGTGCAGTTGCCGCCGACGAAGGTCTTGAGCCCCTTGTCCAGCGCCTGTTCGATAACGTCGCCGTTGACCGGATCCAGTATGATGACGGCGTCTTTTTCCATCCGCAGGGAGGAGGCGGCGTCAATCCAGTAACCTTGCCAGCCAGCGGCCTTCAGGCGGGGATAGACATCCTTGGTGTAGTCGCCGCCTTGCGCCGTGATGATGATATCCTGCTTGGCCAGCGCCGCGATATCGAAGGCATCCTGCAAGGTACCGGCATCCACGCCGAAGTTGGGGGCGGCCTCACCGGCCTGGGAGGTGGTGAAGAAGGTGGGTTGAATACGGGCAAAATCCTTCTCTTCCTGCATCCGGCTCATCAATACCGAGCCCACCATGCCACGCCAACCGACCAAACCTACTTTTTTCATAATGTCCTACCCTGGATAGCTGTTATAGAAACTGTGTATTGAAACCCGTAACCCCTTGTCCGACGCGGGCCGTTCACAAGTAGATTACAAAATACGTGTTGCGAAAAATGCGTCTGTCCACATTACGGATTGTGACGGCGGGTGCAAGTCGAATTGCGCAATATTCTGTGCCGTTCGCTGCAATATCCGCCAGCCCGCCGTAGCCTTGGCCGCCAAGCGGGTATCCCCCAGCGTCTTGCGCAAGGTTGGCGCGGGATCAACACAGGGGCTCCCGGGTGCCAATCCTGTTTTTTGCCTGCCAAACGGGCTGACCCCTGCTATTATCTGCGGCCAAACATGAGCCAATAAAAATCAGGATATTGTGATGACCGACCACACTTTTATTCCCGGCAAGGACGCGGCACTGGAAGACTCCATCGACCGTTTCCAGACCAAGCTGCAAGCCCTGGGGTTTGATATTGAAGAGGCCTCCTGGCTCAACCCTGTGCCCAACGTCTGGTCCGTGCACATCCGGGACAAGGAGTGCGCCCTCTGTTTCACCAACGGCAAGGGTGCCAGCAAGAAGGCGGCTCTCGCCTCCGCCCTTGGCGAATATTTCGAACGCCTCTCCACCAACTACTTCTTCGCCGACTTCTATCTGGGCGAGCAGGTGGCGAACGGTGATTTCGTTCACTACCCGAACGAGAAGTGGTTCCCCATCGAGGGTGACCAGTTTCCGGCCG
The DNA here is from genome assembly GCF_027705025.1 of Aeromonas sp. D3. Classification (NCBI taxonomy): domain Bacteria; kingdom Pseudomonadati; phylum Pseudomonadota; class Gammaproteobacteria; order Aeromonadales; family Aeromonadaceae; genus Aeromonas; species Aeromonas sp. D3. The sequence continues at coordinate 64,569 of NZ_JAPDBE010000016.1, forward strand.
GTCTGCTCGACCCCTTCACCCGCAAGTTCTACAACCCGGACGGTGAAGTGACCGCCGACATGCTGGTGGATCTGCAGTCGAACAACGAAGAACGCGGCATCGTCGCCCTGCCCTTCGAGCGCCAGTCTGACCACGAGACCGTCTATATCCCGATGAACATCATCGGCAACCTCTATGTCTCCAACGGCATGAGCGCCGGCAACACCCGCACCGAAGCGCGCACTCAGGCACTCTCCGAAGTGTTCGAGCGCCACGTGAAGAACAAGATCATCGCCGAGGCCCTGAGCCTGCCACTGATCCCGGACGAGGTAATTGCCCGTTATCCGGGGATTGCCGCCTCCATCGCCGCACTCGAGGCCGAAGGCTTCCCCATCTACAGCTTCGATGCCTCCCTGGGCGGCCGTTATCCGGTCATCTGCGTGGTGCTGCTCAACCCGAGCAACGGCACCTGCTTTGCCTCCTTCGGCGCCCACCCGCGCTTCGAAGTGGCCTTCGAGCGTACCGTCACCGAGCTGCTGCAAGGCCGTGGTTTGAAGGATCTGGACGTGTTCGTGCCGCCGTCATTCGACAATGAGCAGGTGGCGGATCACCATAATCTGGAAACCCACTTCATCGACTCCTCCGGCCTCATCAGCTGGGATCTGTTCAAGCAGGATACGGACTTCGAGTTTGCTGACTGGGATTTCCGCGGCACCTCCCAGGAGGAGTTCGACCACCTGATCGGCATCTTCCACGAGCTGGAGCAGCCGGTCTACATCGCCGACTATGAGCATCTGGGCGTCTACGCCTGCCGTATTCTGGTGCCCGGCATGTCCGACATCTATCCGGCCGAAGACTTGCTGCTTGCCAACAACAACATGGGTGCCAACCTGCGGGAAGTGATCCTGGCGCTGCCGTCCCTGGAGTGGGAAAGCGATCAGTACATGGCGTTGTTCGATCAACTGGACGAAGAAGGGCATGACGAGCGTACCCGGGTGCGCGAGCTGCTCGGCATCGCCGCCGCCAAGGGCACAGCCCTGCACACTCTGCGGGTGGGCGAGCTCAAAGCCATGCTGGCGCTGGCCGCCGGCGAGCTGGAGACGGCGCTGGATCTCATCGACTGGACCATGGAGTTCAACCAGTCCGTGTTCCCGGCGGATCGCGCCAACTATTACCGTGCGCTGCGCGCCTGTGTCGAGCTGTTCATCGACGAGGAGCGTGATCCTGAGCAGTACCGCGCCGTCTTTACCCGCATGTACGGGGAAGAGACCCTGGCCCATGCCTGGGCCAACGCCCGCGGTGAAGCGCGCTTCCACGGACTGGAGGCGGCGGATCTGTCGCTCGCCCAGTTCCCGCTGCACCAGAAGCTGCTGGCCGCTTACGATAAACTGCAAAAAGCCAAACGAGCCCATAGCTGGGCCTGATGTGATAGTCTGTTGAAGGGGCCTTGATGGCCCCTTCTGTTATATGGCGCCCTGGCTAGGGGATTGTTATTCAAAGATGAAATAAAAAACAAAAAATACCCCTAAGGGGATTGGCAGCCAAGGGGGCATGATGCGGAACGGATGCAAAGATGCCTTGCCAGTGCCTGTTTTATGGCTTGACAAAGAAATTCTTTAAAATCATTGCATTAAAAAAGCACCATTTCTGTTTCAGCTGAAACCTGGTGTAAAGAACGGCTTCCAGAGGACTCAAATATTTGTAGTAAAATTACATTCACAATCTGCAATTCTTGATCGGAGTCAATTTTGACGATCTGGCCCTTTGTTATGATTTCCACAGGCAAAACAGCAGGTACATGAGAATTGAAAGCAGAATCTCCCTTTGATTGTCTCAAGCCAGAAGCCATCGCAGCATTGGCAGAAGACATCACCTATGCCAAGGCTACCAAGCCTGCACACAAGGTCATCCCCCTGGCCATCACAGCAGGCGCTTTCATCGCCATCGCGTTTGTCTTTTTCATCACTGTCACTACGGGTGCCGGCGATGTGGCCTGGGGCCTCAGCAAACTGGTCGGTGGCCTCTGTTTCTCCCTCGGTCTTATTCTGTGTGTGCTGCTCGGCGCCGAGCTGTTCACCTCCACGACCCTGACGCTGGTGGCCAAGGCTGCCAACCGCATCACCTGGGGTCAACTGCTCAAGAACTGGGGGCTGGTCTACTTCGGCAACCTCATCGGCGGTCTCATCATAGTCGCGCTAATCATAATGTCGGCCGAGTACACGGCGGCAAATGGTCAATGGGGCCTCAATGCCCTGAAAGTGGCCCAGCACAAGATCCACCACACCTTCTTCGAGGCCCTCGCCCTCGGTATTCTCTGCAACCTCATGGTGTGTCTCGCCGTGTGGATGGCCTTCGGTGCCCGCAGTGCAACCGACAAGGTGATGGTCATGCTGCTCCCGGTGGCCATGTTCGTGGCATCCGGTTTCGAGCACAGCATCGCAAACATGTTTATGATCCCGGTCGGTATCGCTATCCATAGCGTCGCAGGCCCGGAATTTTGGCAGGCCATCGGCCAGGATCCGGCGACCTTTGCCGATCTGACCGTATCCAACTTCGTCCTACACAACCTCATTCCTGTCACCATAGGTAATATCATTGGTGGTGGCGTCATGGTTGGTCTGACTTACTGGTTTATCTTCCGTCGTCATCATTAAGGATGATTGCGGGATACTACATCAATACCGTGTGAGGTAATGAAAATGGCAGAACTTAACGAACAGTTCCAAAAAGCATGGGAAGGCTTCGCGGCCGGTGAATGGCAGACTTCTGTCAACACCCGTGACTTCATCCAGAAGAACTACACCCCGTATGAAGGTGACGAGTCCTTCCTGGCTGGCGCGACCGAAGCTACCACCAAGCTGTGGGACAAGGTCATGGAAGGCATCAAGATCGAGAACCGCACCCATGCGCCGGTCGATTTTGATACCGACCTGCCCTCCACCATTACCGCTCACGATGCCGGCTATATCGATCAGAGCCTGGAGCAAATTGTAGGTCTGCAGACCGACAAGCCGCTCAAGCGCGCCATCATCGCCAACGGCGGTATCAAGATGGTCAAGACCTCTTGCGAAGTGTACGGTCGTCAACTTGACCCCATGGTCGAGAAGATCTTCACCGAGTACCGCAAGACTCACAACCAGGGCGTGTTCGACGTTTACACCAAGGACATCCTGAACTGCCGCAAGTCCGGCGTCATCACCGGTCTGCCGGATGCCTACGGTCGTGGCCGTATCATCGGTGACTACCGTCGTGTTGCCCTGTACGGCATCGACTTCCTGATGGCCGACAAACTGGCCCAGTTCAAGTCCCTGCAAGCTGATCTGGAAAACGGCGTCAACCTGGAAGCCACCATCCGTCTGCGCGAAGAGATCTCCGAGCAGCACCGTGCCCTGGCACAGATGAAGGTCATGGCTGCCAAATACGGCTGCGATATCTCAGTACCGGCCAAGAACGCCAAAGAAGCCGTACAGTGGACCTACTTCGCCTACCTGGCGGCAGTCAAGTCCCAGAACGGTGCCGCCATGTCCTTCGGTCGTACCTCCAGCTTCCTGGACGTCTACATCGAACGTGACCTGAAAAAAGGCGTGCTCACCGAGCAAGAAGCCCAGGAGCTGATGGACCACATGGTCATGAAGCTGCGTATGGTTCGCTTCCTGCGTACTCCTGAATACGATTCACTGTTCTCCGGCGACCCCATGTGGGCAACCGAGACCCTGGCTGGTATGGGCGTTGATGGCCGTACCCTGGTCACCAAGAACAGCTTCCGTATGCTGAACACCCTGTACACCATGGGCCCGTCTCCTGAGCCGAACCTGACCATACTGTGGTCCGAGCAGCTGCCAATCGGGTTCAAGAAGTACTGCGCCAAGGTATCTATCGAGACCTCTTCCGTTCAGTACGAGAACGACGATCTGATGCGTCCGGACTTCAACAACGATGACTACGCCATCGCTTGCTGCGTGTCCCCGATGATCGTCGGCAAACAGATGCAGTTCTTCGGTGCCCGTGCCAACCTGGCCAAGACCATGCTGTATGCAATCAACGGCGGTATGGACGAGAAACTCAAAATCCAGATCGGTCCCAAGACCGAAATGGTCAAGAGCGAGTACCTCGACTACAACGACGTGATGGATCGTCTGGATCACTTCATGGACTGGCTGGCCAAGCAGTACGTGGCTGCCCTGAACATCATCCACTACATGCACGACAAGTACAGCTACGAAGCCTCCCTGATGGCGCTGCACGACCGTGATGTCTATCGCACCATGGCTTGCGGCATCGCCGGTCTGTCTGTTGCGGCTGACTCCCTGTCTGCCATCAAGTATGCCAAGGTCAAGCCGGTTCGTGACGAAGATGGCGTTGCCATCGACTTCGAAATCGACGGCGAATACCCGCAGTTCGGTAACAACGACGCTCGCGTCGATGACATCGCCTGTGACCTGGTTGAACGCTTCATGAAGAAAATTCAGAAGCTGAACACCTACCGTGGCGCCGTGGCGACCCAGTCCGTACTGACCATCACCTCCAACGTCGTGTATGGCAAGAAGACCGGTAACACCCCGGATGGTCGTCGCTCAGGCGCGCCGTTTGGCCCGGGTGCCAACCCGATGCACGGTCGTGATCAGAAGGGTGCCGTTGCTTCCCTGACGTCCGTTGCCAAGCTGCCGTTCGCTTACGCCAAAGATGGTATCTCCTATACCTTCTCCATCGTGCCGAACGCCCTGGGTAAAGACATGGAATCCCAGAAAGCCAACCTGGCTGGCCTGATGGACGGTTACTTCCATCACGAGTCCAATCTGGAAGGTGGTCAGCACCTGAACGTGAACGTGATGAACCGTGAAATGCTGCTGGACGCCATGGAAAACCCGGAGAAATATCCGCAGTTGACCATCCGCGTATCCGGTTATGCCGTTCGCTTCAACTCTTTGACCAAAGAGCAACAGCAAGACGTCATTACCCGTACCTTCACCGCTTCTCTGTAATCGCTTATTGGTAAGCAAGAGTCGCAGTGACTAAAAACCGGCGCCCAGGCGCCGGTTTTTTTATCCCTGCTTGCCAGCAGGCATCCACTCGAAAGGGATCTGACATCCCTCCCCCTTCACCCGGAAGTGACTGGGATGGATTCTCCCCTCACCCTACTGCCCGTCTCTTCCCTCTTTTCTGTGAAGCGAAAAGCCGCAACGAGCGCCATCGACTGGCCACCAGAGCACAGGCACAGCGCACTCGGTTCCCTCTCCCGCAAGGGAGGACCAGGGTGAGGCAAAGCCTGTGTATCGCTTGCGGCAAGCCGCCAGATAGCAGCAGGGGCAGAAGAGTATGACTCCCCTGCCCCTACGGCATATCAACAGCACTGTGGACCGGATAACGGCTTGGCTGACCTGGGTTCAACTCGCCCAGGTGATGATGTGATCGATCCACTCACCGGCATGGGCTTCGTGTATCACCTTGCCGCGCACAGACTGTCCCGCCTGATGCATGGCGGAGCGACTGCCGGTGATCAGCGGATGCCATTCGGGCAGGGTCTGCCCCTCGGCCAGCAACCGGTAGGCACAGGTCGAGGGCAGCCAGTCATACTCGGCAATCTTGTCGAATGTGATCTGCAGGCAATCAGGCTCTTTCTGGAAGCGGTTGCCGTAATCGGAACACTGGCAGGTCTTGGTATTGAGCAGATCGCAGGCGACGTTGGTGAACACCAGTTCGTCGGTGTCCTCGTCAATAAGCTTGTTCAGGCAGCACTTGCCGCAGCCATCGCACAGGGACTCCCACTCCGTCATGGTCATCTGCTGCAGGGTCTTTTCCTGCCAAAAAGGAGTTGGCTGCATTTTCTCGACTTGCTGCATGGAGGGGCTCGCTAAATAGACCAGTAAAGCGCGTGGTTATACGCCTTATGGCCCGATTTTTCAAGGTTGGCAACGGTCTGCGGTAAGCGTTGGGCTTCGCAGGTTCAGCCACAACCTACAAAGCAGAAAATAATGTAGGTTAGTTCGAAGTGAAATGAAGTGAAGCCTAACGTTTATCAGCCATAAAAAATGCCGCCCATTGGGCGGCATTTTTCTATCAGAGATAACAGGCTAACTAACTTACCAGCCGGTTACTTCACGCAGGGCCTTGCCGATATCGGCCAGGGAGCGCACGGTTTTCACGCCTGCATCTTCCAGGGCGGCAAATTTCTCTGCTGCGGTGCCCTTGCCACCGGCGATGATGGCGCCCGCATGACCCATGCGCTTGCCAGCCGGGGCTGTGACGCCTGCTATGTAGGAGACCACCGGCTTGGTGACGTGGGCCTTGATGTAGGCTGCCGCTTCTTCCTCGGCGCTGCCGCCGATCTCACCGATCATCACAATCGCTTCGGTCTTGGGATCGTTCTGGAACATCTCCAGGATGTCGATGAAGTTGGAACCCGGGATGGGGTCACCACCGATACCGACGCAGGTGGACTGGCCGAAGCCCTCGTCCGTGGTCTGCTTGACCGCTTCATAGGTAAGGGTGCCGGAGCGGGAGACGATGCCCACCTTGCCCGGCTTGTGGATGTGGCCCGGCATGATGCCGATCTTGCACTCACCCGGGGTGATCACACCCGGGCAGTTCGGGCCTATCATACGCACGCCGGTTTCCTGCAGCTTCACCTTGACCTCGAGCATGTCCAGGGTCGGGATGCCTTCGGTGATGGTAACGATGAGCTTGATGCCCGCATCGATGGCTTCCAGGATGGCGTCTTTGCAGAACGGCGCTGGCACATAGATGACGGAAGCAGTGGCGCCTGTGGTTTCAACCGCATCACGCACTGTGTTGAACACCGGCAGGCCCAGGTGGGTGGTGCCCCCCTTGCCTGGCGACACGCCGCCGACCATCTGGGTACCGTAGGCAATCGCCTGTTCGGAGTGGAAGGTACCCTGACCGCCGGTGAAGCCCTGGCAGATCACCTTGGTGTCTTTGTTGATCAGAACGCTCATTATTTGGCCTCCGCTGCTTTAACCACTTGCTGAGCTGCGTCAGTCAGACTCGTTGCGGCGATGATATTGAGGCCGCTGTCGGCCAGTTTACGGGCACCCAGTTCGGCATTGTTGCCTTCCAGACGCACTACCACGGGCACCTTGACCCCCACTTCCTTTACCGCACCGATAATGCCTTCCGCGATCATGTCGCAGCGCACTATGCCGCCGAAGATGTTGACCAGTACGGCCTGCACCTTGCTGTCGGAGAGGATGATCTTGAAGGCCTCGGTCACGCGCTCCTTGGTGGCGCCGCCGCCGACGTCCAGGAAGTTGGCCGGTGAGCCGCCGTGCAAGTTGACGATATCCATGGTGCCCATGGCCAGACCGGCGCCGTTGACCATGCAGCCGATGTTGCCATCGAGCGCCACATAGTTCAGCTCCCACTGGGCGGCATGCGCTTCGCGGGGGTCATCCTGGGAAGGATCGTGCATCTCGCGCAGCTTGGGCTGACGATACAGGGCGTTGGCATCGATGTTGATCTTGCCATCCAGGCAATGCAGGTTGCCCTGGGCCGTGATCACCAGCGGGTTGATTTCCAGCAGCGCGAAGTCGCAATCCAGGAACATCTGGCCCAGACCCATGAAGATCTTGGTGAACTGCTTGATCTGATCACCGACCAGACCCAGCTTGAAGGCCAGCTCGCGGGCCTGATAGGCCTGCGGGCCCACCAGCGGATCGATGGCGGCTTTGTGAATGAGTTCCGGGGTTTCGTGGGCAATCTTTTCAATATCCACGCCACCTTCGGTAGAGGCCATGAAGACCACGCGACGGCTGCCACGATCGACCACGGCGCCCAGATAGAGCTCCTTGGCGATGTCGGTGCAGGATTCCACCAGGATCTTGGTCACCGGCTGACCGTTGGCGTCAGTCTGATAGGTCACCAGATTCTTGCCGAGCCAGTTCTGGGCAAAGGCGCGGATCTCGTCCTTGCTCTTGGCCAGCTTGACGCCGCCCGCTTTACCGCGGCCGCCGGCGTGGACCTGGCACTTGACGACCCAGGTGGTGCCGCCAATTTTATCGGCCGCTTCGGCCGCTTCCTGCGGGGTTGCACAGGCATAACCTTCGGAGACCGGCAGGCCATACTCGGCAAACAGCTTTTTTGCCTGATATTCATGCAGATTCATAGATGCTCTATCCGTGTTGTAGGTATTTCCGTCCGGGGCTCGTGTTTCTCAATCCCCTGTGAAGGGGGCCTCAAGGGCCCCTTGTTATCTTTCTAGTTCGCTCAGAATTTTGCTGATTGCCTAGACATCCAGCAACAGACGGGTCGGGTCTTCCAGCAGCTCCTTGATGGAGACCAGGAAGCCCACCGACTCACGACCGTCGACGATGCGGTGATCATAAGAGAGGGCCAGGTACATCATGGGCAGGATCTCGACCTTGCCGTCAACCGCCATGGGTCTGTCCTGGATCTTGTGCATCCCCAGGATGGCGCTCTGGGGCGGGTTGATGATGGGGGTGGACATCAGGGAGCCAAACACACCACCGTTGGTGATGGTGAAGTTGCCGCCAGTCAGTTCATCCACGGTCAGCTTGCCGTCACGGCCCTTGCCAGCCAAGTCTTTGATGGCCTTCTCGATGTCGGCCAGGCTCATGTTGTCGCAATCGCGCAGCACAGGGGTCACCAACCCGCGGGGGGTAGAAACGGCGATGCTGACGTCGAAATAGTTGTGGTAAACGATGTCATCACCGTCCAGCCCGGCGTTCACTTCCGGATAGCGTTTCAGGGACTCCACCACCGCCTTGACGTAGAAGGACATGAAGCCGAGCTTGATGCCGTGCTTCTTCTCGAAGATCTCGCCGTACTGCTTGCGCAGCTTCATGATGGGCGCCATGTTGATCTCGTTGAAAGTGGTCAGCATGGCAGTGGTGTTTTTGGCTTCCAGCAGACGCTCGGCAATGCGCTTGCGCAGACGGGTCATGGGCACGCGCTTCTCGGTGCGACCCACCAGCGGCGCTACTGCTGCCACAGGCGCAGCTGCGGCCGGCGCGGCGGCAGGTTTGTTGCCACCCTTGATGAAGGCTTCCACGTCTTCCTTGGTGACGCGACCACCCTTGCCGGTGCCGGTCAGTTTGGCAACGTCGATGGCGTGCTCGGCCACCAGACGGCGAACGGAGGGGCTCAAGCCATCTGCGCCGTCGTCGGCAACCGCTTCCACCGGCTTCTCTTTGGTCTCTTCACCGGCCACGGGAGCCGGCTTGAGCATGGCGATCAGCTGGCGGGACAACACGGTCGCCCCTTCCGCTTGCAGGATGTCACCCAGAATACCGGCTTCCGGCGCGGGGACTTCCAGCACGACTTTATCGGTTTCGATGTCAACCAGTACTTCGTCACGGGCAACCAGATCACCCGGTTTCTTGTGCCAGGTGGCGATGGTGGCGTCCGCCACTGATTCCGGCAGGTCCGGTACCTTGATCTCGATAGTCATGTAATCAGTTCCTTGTTACTTCTTGTTCAGGGCTTAGGCCAGAGTAAGGGCGTCTTCCACCAGGGCTTTCTGCTGCTTGGTATGGACCGACATATAACCGACGGCGGGTGAAGCCGAGGCCGGGCGACCGGCATAACGCAGACGGGCACCGCTTGGCAGCACGCCATCGTAGTGATGGCGGGTGCAGTACCAGGCGCCCTGGTTCTGCGGCTCTTCCTGACACCAGACGAAATCGGTGACATGGGCGTAATCGGCCAGAATGGCGCGCACTTCCGCTTCAGGGAAGGGATAGAGCTGTTCGATACGCACCAGCGCCACGTCCTGCTGTTCGGCCTTGCGACGGGCATCGAGCAGGTCGTAGTAAACCTTGCCGGAGCAGAACACCACGCGCTTGACCGCTTTCGGATCCAGGGCATCGATCTCGCCGATGGCATTCTGGAAGGTGCCTTCGGCCAGCTCTTCGAGCTTGCTCACCGCCAGCGGATGGCGCAGCAGGGATTTGGGCGACATCACGATCAGCGGACGGCGCATGGGGCGCACCACCTGACGACGCAGCATGTGGAATACCTGAGCCGGGTTGGACGGTACGCACACCTGCATGTTGTGCTCTGCGCACATCTGCAGATAACGTTCCAGCCGCGCGGAGGAGTGCTCAGGCCCCTGTCCCTCGTAACCGTGGGGCAGCAGCATGGTCAGACCGCACATACGGCCCCACTTCTGCTCACCGGAGGAGAGGAACTGGTCGATCACCACCTGGGCCCCGTTGGCAAAGTCGCCAAACTGGGCTTCCCAGATGGTGAGACCGGCCGGCTCGGCGCTGGCATAACCGTATTCAAACGCCAGTACCGCCTCTTCGGACAAGACGGAGTCGAAGACTTCGAATGGACCCTGTTCGTCGTGGATGTTGCACAGCGGCGTGTAGGTGCTGGCATCGTTCTGATTGTGCAGCACGGCGTGGCGGTGGAAGAAAGTACCACGGCCGGAATCCTGACCCGTGATGCGGATGCGGGCCCCCTTGTCCACCAGGGTGGCGTAGGCCAGGGTCTCGGCAAAGCCCCAGTCCACCAGCTTCTCGCCGGCCGCCATCAGACGGCGGTCTTCGTAAATCTTCTCGACCTGACGCTGCAGCGTGTGGGCGGCCGGGTACTGGCTGATGCGCTCACCCAGTGACTTGAGGTGGTCCATCGCCACAGTGCTGTCATAGTGCATGGCCCAATCGTGACCCAGGTACGGGGTCCAGTCGACGGAGTGCAGCTCCATCGGACGCCACTCTTTGACCACTCGCTCCCCCTTGTCCAGGGCATCGCGATAGTCATTGACCTGGGTGGTGGCCAGCTCCTGGGTGATGCTGCCTTCGGCTACCAGCTGATCGGCGTAAATCTTGCGCGGAGTCGGGTGCTGCTTGATCTTCTGGTACATCAAGGGCTGGGTCGCGCTCGGCTCGTCCGCCTCGTTGTGACCGTGACGGCGGTAGCAGACCAGCTCGATCACCACGTCGCGCTTGAAGGTATTGCGGTAATCCAGCGCAATCTGGGTCACCAGCACCACGGCCTCCGGATCATCCCCGTTGACGTGCAGCACGGGGGCCTGCACCGCCTTGGCGATGTCGGTGCAATATTCGGTGGAGCGCACGTCACGCATGTTGGAGGTGGTGAAACCCACCTGGTTGTTGATGACGATGCGCACAGTCCCGCCCACGCCATAGGCACGGGTCTGGGACATGTTGAAGGTCTCGGCAACCACACCCTGACCGGCGATGGCCGAATCACCGTGAATGGTGATGGGCAGGACGCTGGAACCATCCTTGTCGCCACGTCTGTCCATCCGCGCACGGACGGAACCGATGACCACCGGGTTGACGATCTCGAGGTGAGACGGGTTGAAGGCGAGCGCCAGGTGCACGTTGCCGCCCGGGGTGGCGAAATCGGAGGAGAAGCCCATGTGGTACTTCACATCCCCTGTGCCCCAGGACTCGCCATGCTTGCCGGCGAACTCGTCGAACAGCTCTTGTGCCCGCTTGCCAAGCACGTTGATCAGCACGTTCAGGCGGCCACGGTGGGCCATGCCGATGACGGCCTCTTTGCAACCCTGCTCACCGGCGCGACGGATCAACTCCTTGAGCATGGGCACCATGGCATCGCCCCCTTCCAGGGAGAAACGCTTGGCACCTGGGAACTTGGCACCCAGGTATTTTTCCAGCCCTTCGGCCGCGGTCAGGCTCTCGAGAAAACGGGTCTTCTCTTCGAGGCTGTAGTTGCCCTTGGCCTCGATGGATTCGAGTCTGTCCTGCAGCCAGCGTTTCTCCTCGGTAGAGGTGAGGTGCATGTAATCGGCACCTATGCTGCTGCAGTAGGTTTTCTTGAGCGAGGCGTAGAGATCGGAGAGCACCATGGTCTCGCGACCTATGGCATAGGAGCCGACATTGAAGGTGGCCTCCATGTCTGCGCCCTGCAGGTTGTGGAAAGCAGGATCCAGTTCGGCAACGGTTTCACGGGTCCAGAGACCAAGGGGATCCAGATTGGCATTCTGGTGACCGCGGAAACGGAAGGCGTTGATCAGTTGCAGCACGCGCACCTGTTTCGCATCCACTTGCGGATCTGAGACGGGGGCACTGTAACGGGAGGGATCCTTGGCCAGACGACGGAAATAATCGCGGACTCGGGAGTGAGGTTGTTCAACCGCGTGGCCATTGACCTGAGGCAGCGCGCTAAACAGGCTGCGCCACTCTTCGGCTACGGATTCAGGGTCTTCCAGGAAGGATTCGTACAAATCCTCAATATAGCTTGCATTCGCACCAGCCAGGTGAGATGACTCCAACCAGGCCTTCATCACGCCGTTATGCATTTCTATCCCTTGTACATCTTGTTCACTGCAGCGCAGCTTGTAGGGTCATAGCCATCCCGGGACGGGATGGCTATCCAGAGGTCGGGCCCGGCGCAAGGCGTCCTGGCCCTGGTATCAAACAGCCCGATTGAGCAGCATCGACTTGATCTGACCGATGGCTTTGGTCGGGTTCAAGCCCTTGGGACAGACGTTCACGCAGTTCATGATGCCGTGGCAACGGAACACGCTGAAGGCGTCATCCAGGTTACCCAGTCGTTCGGTGGCGGCGGTGTCGCGGCTGTCAGCCAACCAGCGGTAGGCTGCGAGCAGACCGGCCGGGCCGATGAACTTGTCCGGGTTCCACCAGAAGGAGGGGCAAGAGGTGGAGCAGCAAGCACAGAGAATACACTCGTACAGGCCATCCAGCTTGGCGCGCTCTTCGGGGGATTGCAGGTGCTCACGCACGGGCGGCAATTTTTCATCGTTGATGAGGAAGGGTTTGACCTTCTCCCACTGGGTGTAGAACTGGGTCATGTCGATCACCAGATCGCGTATCACCGGCAGGCCAGGCAAGGGGCGGATAACGACGTTATTGCCCTTCTTCAGCAGATCGGAGAGCGGGGTGATGCAGGCAAGACCATTCTTGCCATTCATGTTGAGACCGTCTGATCCACAGACTCCTTCGCGGCATGAGCGGCGGAAGGCAAGCGTGGGATCCAGCTCTTTCAACTGGATCAGTGCGTCGAGCACCATCATGTCGGAACCTTCAGGAATATCAAGACGATATTCCTTCATATAGGGGACGTTATCAACATCCGGATTGTATCTGTAGACAGAGAATGTGACGTTCATGTTGTTTGGCTCCGCAATCGTTAAGTCCGCACCTTGGAGAAGAGAGATGGGAATGCCTCCCACCTCTTCACAGACCGGCGAATGTAGCGATACGCCGATAATGTGCCCTTCATGGTGCTTGTCTCCACCATCGGTCAGTAAGTCCGCACCTTGGGTGGGAATGCCTCGCGTGTTTTCGGAGACATGTTGACAGCGCGACGGGTCATGGACTCGGTGTCCGGATGATAGAGGCTGTGGCACAGCCAACCCTCATCGTCGCGATCCGGGAAATCGAAGCGGCTGTGAGCACCACGACTCTCGGTACGGAAGTTGGCCGCCACCGCGGTGGCAAACGCCGTCTCCATCAGGTTGTCCAGCTCCAGGCACTCGATGCGCTGGGTGTTGAACTCCTTGGATGTGTCATCCAGACGGGCATTCTTCAAACGCTCGCGGATAAGCTTGAGCTCGGCCAGCCCTTCGGCCATGGCGTCACCTTCACGGAATACGGAGAAGTTGTTCTGCATGCAGGTCTGCAGGTCCTTGCGGATCTGGACCGGGTCTTCCCCATCGCGGGTGTTTTCCCAGCGATTGAAGCGGGCCATGGCCGCGTCGATGTCAGACTCGCTGGCATCGCGACCGTGGTCCATCTCGCCCAGGGTATTGACCAGGTGCATGCCGGCCGCGCGGCCAAACACCACCAGATCCAGCAGCGAGTTGCCGCCGAGGCGGTTGGCACCGTGCACGGAGACGCAGGCTATCTCCCCTACCGCAAACAAACCGACCACAGGAACATCATTGCCGTCTTTATCCTGGGCCAGACACTGGCCGTTCACGTTGGTCGGCACGCCGCCCATCATGTAGTGGCAGGTCGGGATAATCGGGATGGGCTCCTTGACTGGGTCCACGTGGGCGAAGGTGCGAGAGAGCTCGCAGATCCCAGGCAGACGGGATTCCAGCACCTCTTTGCCGAGGTGATCCAGCTTGAGCTTGATGTGCGGGCCCCAGGGACCATCGCAACCACGGCCTTCGCGGATTTCGATCATGATGGAACGAGCCACCACATCGCGACCGGCCAGGTCCTTGGCGTTCGGCGCGTAACGCTCCATGAAGCGCTCGCCATCCTTGTTCAGCAGATAGCCACCTTCACCGCGACACCCTTCGGTCACCAGTACCCCTGCCCCGGCAATGCCGGTCGGGTGGAACTGCCAGAACTCCATGTCCTGTACGCCGACGCCAGCGCGCAGCGCCATGCCGACACCGTCACCGGTGTTGATGTGGGCATTGGTGGTGGACTGGTAGATACGACCAGCGCCGCCGGTGGCAAGCACTGTGGCCTTGGCCTTGAAGTAGACGACTTCGCCGCTCTCCATGTCGATGGCGGTACAGCCAACGATGTGACCATCCTGGTTTTTCACCAAGTCCAGCGCATACCACTCGGAGAAGACAGTGGTCTTGCTCTTGACGTTCTGTTGATAGAGGGTGTGCAGCAGGGCGTGACCGGTACGGTCAGCAGCAGCCGCGGTACGAGCCGCCTGCTCGCCACCAAAATTCTTGGACTGGCCGCCAAACGGACGCTGGTAAACGGAGCCGTTGTCGAAACGGGAGAAGGGCAAGCCCATGTTCTCCAGCTCATAGATGGCCTCGGGGCCTGTCTTGCACATGTATTCGATCGCTTCCTGGTCTCCGATGTAATCGGAGCCTTTGACGGTGTCATACATGTGCCATTGCCAGTTGTCATCGTGGGCATTGCCCAGCGCAACCGTGATCCCGCCTTGGGCGGAAACAGTATGAGAACGGGTCGGGAAGACCTTGGACAACAGAGCGCAGCTCTTGCCGGATTGGGCAATCTGCAGCGCGGCGCGCATACCGGCACCACCGGCACCGATCACGACCGCATCAAATTCACGAGTTGGAATAGTCACCTTACACACCCCACAGCACGACGAAACCAGTCATCAGATAGACAAACAGCACCACGACCAGCGCAAATTGCAGTGCGCCACGCAGTCCCACCGGCTTGATATAGTCAGTCAGCACCTGCCACAGACCAATCCAGGCGTGGATCAGTACGCACAGCAGGGTCAACAGGGTGAATACCTTGGTGAAAGTTTTGACGAAAAAGCCGGTCCATACCTCGTAGCTGATGTCATTGAAGGCGACAAAACCAACCAGATAGAGGACGTAAGCCGTCATGATGAGGGCGGTGGCGCGGATCAGGATGTAATCATGAACACCGCTGCGCCCGAATGTTGCAGAATTGGTTACCATACCAGTACCCCCGCCAATACCGCCAAAATCGCGGTGATCACGAAGGCCACACGGGCACTCTGATTACCGGATTCCAGCTCTTCCCAATAGCCCATGTCCATGACCAGGTGACGCAGACCGCCCACAATGTGGTAAGCCAGCGCAGTCAGGATCCCCCACAACACGAATTTGACCAGGAAGTTGTCCATGATGGACACCACTGTTTCAAATCCTTCGGGAGAGGCGAGTGAAGTACCAAGCATCCACAGCAAGATAGAGAGCGCCACAAAGGTGATCACCCCTGAGACACGATGCAAGATGGAAGCGATGGCGGTGACAGGAAAGCTGATCGTCTGTAGGTCGAGGTTTACAGGTCTCTGTTTATTTTTCACGGCTTTGCCCACTCAGCTCCATTGAGCACGTTAGTTATTGTTTTTACACGCTTATGAGGGCACGGAGTGGCATTTGTTAGGTTTTTGTTACCAAAACAACTCGGGAAAGCCAAAAATAACATTTTCAATATCACATCCGGCTTTGCGAAAGCGTTTCAAACACCGACAGCCATCACCCACGAGGCGCAGTATATCGGCGGGCTTAACCAATGACAATCAATTAGCTACAAAGAAAACTCAAAACCGTAAACCAGATCTCACAACTCATTTAACAAATCATTAATGATCATCCAGCAAAATTGACAACGACCCTGAACTCTGTTTCAAATAAGGCGCTCCAGCCGCCCTGGTACGGGTCAGAACCTTTGCCAGCGTCATCAAACTCGTAATAAAGTAGAGCTGGAACCAATTATAAAAGAGCAAAGGAGACGTGCTATGGCTGATAAGATAGCCACCCTACATCTGCCCGGTAAAGACCCGGTAGAACTACCGATCCTGTCAGGGACTGTCGGACCCGACGTGATTGACGTCAGAAAATTGGGCGCGCAAGGGTACTTCACCTTTGACCCCGGATTTATGGCAACCGGTGCTTGTAAATCATCCATTACCTATATCGACGGCGATCAGGGTGTCTTGCTGCACCGTGGTTACCCCATCGCCCAGTTGGCCACCCAGGCCAGCTACCTCGAAGTCTGCTATATCCTGCTGTACGGCGAGGCGCCCACCAAGGCGCAGTACACGGAATTCGATCGTCTGGTCACCCGCCATACCATGGTGCACGAACAGATCGCCTTCTTCTTCCGCGGCTTCCGTCGTGACTCCCACCCCATGGCCATCATGTGCGGCGTGGTCAGTGCGCTGTCTGCCTTCTATCACGATGCGCTCGACATCAACAATGAAGAGCATCGCGAGATCTGTGCCTTCCGTCTGCTCTCCAAGATGCCGACCCTGGCCGCCATGTGCTACAAGTACTCCATCGGTCAGCCGTTCATGCAGCCGCGTAACGCCCTCTCCTATGCCGGCAACTTCCTGCACATGATGTTTGGCGTGCCGACCGAAGAGTACAAGGTCAATCCAATCGTCGAACGCGCCATGGACCGCATCTTTACCCTGCATGCGGATCACGAGCAAAACGCCTCCACCTCCACAGTGCGTCTGGCCGGCTCCTCCGGTGCCAACCCGTTTGCCTGTATTGCCGCCGGGATCGCCTCCCTGTGGGGTCCGGCCCACGGTGGTGCCAACGAAGCCTGCCTCAAGATGCTCGAAGAGATCGGCTCGGTGGAACGCATTCCCGAGTACATCGCCAAGGCCAAGGACAAGAACGATCCCTTCCGTCTGATGGGTTTCGGTCACCGTGTCTACAAGAACCACGATCCCCGTGCCCAGGTGATGCGTCAGACCTGTCACGAAGTGCTGGAAGAGCTGCAGATCAAGGATCCGCTGCTGGAAGTGGCCATGGAGCTGGAACGCATTGCGCTGTCCGACCCCTACTTCATCGAGAAGAAGCTCTACCCGAACGTGGACTTCTACTCCGGCATCATCATGAAGGCCATCGGCATCCCCATGTCCATGTTCACCGTGATCTTCGCCATCTCCCGTACCATCGGCTGGATTGCCCACTGGAACGAAATGCACTCGGATCCTGATCAGAAGATCGGTCGTCCGCGTCAGCTCTATACAGGGCAACCACTGCGGGAATTCACTCCTATCGATCAGCGCTGATGCCCTGAGTCGACATGGTTTGTTACCAAGGCGGTCATTGACCGCCTTTTTATTTGCCGCTCTAATGCCCCTTTTCGATCACAAAGGAGTCCATCATGAGACCACTCGTCTTCAGTGCCGCCCTGCTGCTCACTGCCTGCCAGAACGCCCCCGCCCCGTCACAAGGGGAAACGCTCTACATCAACAGCCAGCTGGTTGACTGCGTCGGTGTCGGCCCCATGCAGTGCATGCAGGTTCGCAGCGATGAACAGCAAGCCTGGGGCCTCTTCTACCAACAGATTGAAGGATTCCAGTTTGAACCCGGCTACCGGTACCGCTTGACCGTCAGCAAGGAGCAGCTCACCGATGTACCGGCGGATGCCCCCTCTCTGCGTTATCGCCTGATCAAGATCGTCAGCAAGCAGGCAGCCCGCTAAAGGCTTGCCATCAAAGGCATCGTTTGGAAATGATCGTTCAGTTCCTGGCCGCATTCTGATAGGCTGGCAAACGCACACATTAATTAATCAGCGTACCCAGGCAGCGATGCCCTCTCACTATGATCACGATCCGTACCACCAGGGCCAACGACTGGCCTACCATCATGGCCATTCAGGACGAGTGCTATCAGCAGCTGGATCCTGAGCCCCTCGAGGTCATGAGCAACAAGGCCGACCTGGCTCCCGACTGCTGCTGGGTGGCCGAATATCAGGGCAAGGTGCTGGGTTACCTGCTCTGCCATCCCTGGCAAGCCCACCAGCCACCGTCCCTGTCGGTACGGATGCAGACCCTGGCGGGAAACGACGAGTTCTATCTGCACGACCTGGCCGTCTCAAAGCAGGCGCGCGGCAAGGGCGTTGGCCAGCTGCTGCTGGAGACCGCCCTTACCTTTGCCAGTGAGGAAGGTTATGAACATATGGGTCTGGTAGCGGTACAGGATGCGGCTCGCTTCTGGCACAAACAGGGCTTTGTCCCTGCCGCTACACCCAAACCACTTAACGAATATGGTGAAGGCGCCGTGTACATGCGGCGGCCCCTGCCAGACCCTGCTTGAGGGTCGCCCCGCAGCCAATAAAAAAGGCGCCTTTCGGCGCCTTTTTTCACATCATCGAGTCATCAAGCCTTGAACTTGCTGAATACCAGTGATGCGTTGGTACCGCCAAAGCCGAAGCTGTTGGACATGACGGTATTGAGATTGGCCGCTTCGTACTCGCGTACTATGGGCAGACCTTCGGCCTTCTCGTCCAGGGTCTCGATGTTGATGCTGGGGGCGATAAAGCCATGTTCCATCATCAGCAGGGAGTAGACGGCCTCGTGCACGCCGGCAGCGCCCAGCGCATGGCCAGTCATCGCCTTGGTGGCGGAGATCTTGGGGCCCTGGGTGCCAAACAGTGTCTGGATGGCTTCCAGCTCCTTGGTATCACCGACCGGGGTAGAGGTGCCGTGGGTGTTGATGTAATCCACCTTGCCAACACCCTGCATCGCCATCTTCATGCAACGCACGGCGCCTTCACCGCTCGGAGCAACCATGTCGTAGCCATCGGAGGTGGCACCGTAACCGGTCAGCTCGGCATAGATGTGAGCACCACGGGCCAGGGCGTGTTCCAGCTCCTCGACCACCAGAATGCCACCGCCACCGGAAATGACGAAACCATCGCGGTCAGCGTCATAGGTACGGGACGCTTTTTCCGGGGTGTCGTTGTACTTGGTGGACAGGGCGCCCATGGCGTCGAACTGTATGGTGGAGGACCAATCCAGCTCTTCACCGCCGCCGGCGAAGACCACATCCTGCTTGCCCAGCTGGATCAGTTCCATGGCATGACCGATGCAGTGCGCAGAGGTAGCACAGGCGGAACTGATGGAGTAGTTCACACCCTTGATCTTGAACGGAGTGGCCAGACAAGCGGAGGTGGTGGAAGACATGGTACGCGGCACCATGTAGGGGCCCACCCGCTTGACGCCTTTTTCACGGGCGATATCGCAGGACTCAGAGGTGTTCTTGCCGGAGGCACCACCGGAACCGACCACCAGGCCGGTACGCTCGTTGGAGACCTGATCTTCCTGCAGACCGGCATCATCAATGGCCTGTTGCATGGAGAGATAGGCATAGGCCGCAGCGTCACCCATGAAACGTATGACTTTACGGTCGATCAGTTCAGACGGCTCGAGTTTGATGTTACCCCAGACACGGCTGCGCAGGTTGTGCTGCTCGAACTGCTCGGAATAGGTGATGCCGGATTTACCTGCTTTCAGGGAGGCCAGCACTTCTTCCTTGTTGTTGCCGATACTGGAGATGACGCCGATACCGGTGATCACTGCTCTTCTCATTAATTCATCTCGTCTGGAAAAACTGGCGCCAAGTCTACCCGCTTTCGGCTGCCAAACTGGTCTGCTTTCACGTAGAATGCCCGCGTTCTTATGACGCGAGCAGAGGGAAACGTGAGTCAAACATCCTTACATCATGCCCGATTGGACTGGAATGAAGCGGGAACTCCAGTCTCCAGTGACTTCGGGGATGTGTACTTTTCCAATGATAACGGTCTAAGTGAAACCCGCTACGTCTTTTTGCAGCAAAATGGGTTGCCAGCGCGATTTTCGCACCACAATAGTGACAGTTTCGTGATAGGTGAAACAGGTTTCGGCACAGGCCTTAACTTTCTGGCGACAATGAAAGCCTTCCTGGAACAGGCACCCCAAACCGGCAACGGCGCCCGTCTGCACTTCATCAGTTTCGAAAAATTCCCCCTCACCCGTGACGATCTTCGCAAGGCGCTGGCCGCCTGGCCCGAGCTTGCCCCCTTCAGCCAGACACTCATAGCACAGTGGCCACTGCCCGTCCCTGGCTGCCATCGTCTGCACTTTGCGGGCGGCCGTATTCGACTCGATCTCTGGCTTGGGGACATCAAGGAGATGCTGCCGCAAGTACCTCATGGTGAACAGGGGCTGGTGGATACCTGGTATCTGGATGGATTCGCACCGGCAAAAAATCCCGAGATGTGGACGCAAGACTTGTTCGACGGCCTGGCCCGCCTTGCTCGTCCCGGTGCAACCCTCTCCACCTTTACCAGCGCCGGCTTCGTACGTCGTGGCCTGATTGCCGCCGGCTTTGCCATGAAGAAGGTCAAGGGCCATGGCAGCAAGTGGGCAATGCTGGCAGGCGAGCGGGTAGATAAGAGACCACAGCGCACCATTGCCCCCTGGTATGCCAGACCGGCGGGGCGAGATGGCGAGGTAGTGATCATCGGCGGCGGCATCGCCTCGGCCATGACGGCGCTCTCTCTGGTAGAGCGGGGCCGCAAGGTCACTCTGCTTTGCGAGGACAATGAACTGGCTACCGGTGCCTCCGGCAATCGACAGGGGGCACTCTATCCCCTGCTCAACGGCGAGCACGATGCCTTGTCACGCTTTTATTCACTGGCCTTCGGCTACGCACGCCAACGGCTGCTGACCCTGGCCGAGCGCCATCCCATCGCCTTTGATTTATGCGGTGTGGTGCAACTTGGCTATGACGACAAATCCACCGCCAAGCTGGCCAAGATGCAACAGGGCCCCTTCCCGCACGCGCTGATGCGCCCGCTGACGCCCGTTGAAGCCGAACACGAATGTGGTCTGCCCTCGGGTCATGCCGGGGTCAGCTATCCGTTGGGGGGCTGGCTCTGTCCGGCCGACCTCACCCGCGCAGCAATAAAGGAGGCGCAGGCAAGCGGTCTGCTGCAAGTGGAGTACGATTGCCCTGTCACGGCTGTTCAT
The DNA here is from genome assembly GCF_027705025.1 of Aeromonas sp. D3. Lineage (NCBI taxonomy): Bacteria > Pseudomonadati > Pseudomonadota > Gammaproteobacteria > Aeromonadales > Aeromonadaceae > Aeromonas > Aeromonas sp. D3. The sequence goes on from NZ_JAPDBE010000016.1 coordinate 85,713, forward strand.
GAGCAAGTGGATGGTTGGCTGGTTGCAAGCCGTGAGAGTCGTCAATGGCAGGCCCCCAATCTGGTAGTGGCTGCTGGCCATCAGTTGCCAGCCCTGCTCCCCTTTGCCGAGCTGCCACTCTATCCGGTGCGCGGTCAGGTGAGCCATGTGCCGACCACTGCAACCCTGAGCCAGCTCAAGACGGTGCTCTGTTACGATGGCTATCTCACGCCAGCCCATGATGCAGAACACTGCATCGGCGCCAGCTATGGCCGCAATCAGAGCACACAGGGATTCAGCGCAGAAGAACAAGCTCAGAACCAGGCTCGGCTGCAAGCCTGCCTGCCGGACCAGGCCTGGCCAGCAGAGGTGGATGTAAGCAGCAATGAGGCCAGGGTCGGCGTGCGCTGCGCCAGCCGGGATCACCTGCCGGTGGCAGGGCCTGTAGTCAGGTTGGCAGGGTTGGCGGATCACTACGCCCGGCTTCAGCGTGATCAACAAAACCCGGCGCCGCTACCGCTTCATCCCGGCCTATACGTGCTGGGGGCACTCGGTTCGCGGGGCCTGTGCTCGGCGCCTCTGTGCGGCGAACTGATCGCCAGCGAGATCTGCGGCGATCCCTTGCCACTGGCCACCGACCTGCTGGAAGCGCTTCATCCTGCCCGCTACTGGATACGCAAGCTGCTCAAGGGCAAGCCCCTCAATTAGCCCATTGGTGCAGCTGACGGCTTGGATACAATAAAAACGGGCTCCCCGATGGGAGCCCGTTTTATCGCTTGTCATGCATGTCGATGTGCTAGATGCCTTTGGGCCAGACCAGCCCAAGTTTGCGGCCATGATCGGTCTGCTGCTGCAACAGGGTGAAACGCTCACTGGTGCTGGCAAGCACCTCCTGCCCCTGCTGCCAGGCCTGATATTGCAGGGCTGCGCAATCGCGCGCCACCGGCAGTTGTACCAGCTTGATGCCAAGCAGACTGACGCTCTCCAGCAGTATGTCCTTGTGGCGGCTCTCGTAGTCGAACATGGCGCCCACCAGCGCGTCCCATTTCTGCCGCTCGGCAGCGGAAGCTCTGGCCTTGTCCATCCAGTTCGGCACCATCACCTTGATGCGGGTCATGACCTTGACCTGTTCCAGCTCGCAGCGGCTCACCCCGGGGCGGGTCTGCAGTTGCCAGGAAAGTTGGTAACTGGCCATGCCGATATGGCCTCTGGCCTGGGCAGGCCCCTGTTTTGCTATCTGCCGGGCCACACTGGCGACATCCTGCCCAAAAACCCGATAAAACTGGAAATCCACCTTGATATCCGGCTCCACCTTGATGCCGGCATAATGCGACGTTTCGGCCCCGACCGTAGCAGCATGGAGCAAGAGTGCCACCATGAAAACTTTGCTGACCATGCCCATTTATGCTGCCTTGACCTCGTTGATGACTGAAGTGTTATTTTCATTAATAATCAACGTATTAATAGACGAAACAAGAGATTAACCGCGTTCCCGTCGGCAGTCATCTACTCCCGTCACAAAGACTATGTGCCAGCCAGACAAGTCGCAACCCCGCGTCCCCATTGATTTGCAAGCGAGATCACAAGTGATGACCAACATCATGGTGAGTTACCCCTTATTAGATAATAATCGCCGAGTTTTCTGTTGATGCTTTCCGCAATTGACCAGATTAACCGCCAAGTTAACCCATGAAATGCATCCACCTTCATTTCGTACTCAGGAACTCACTCTATGATGGAACTCCTTATTGGTACCCTGGTCACCCTGACCGTGGGGCGCTACATCTTCAAGGGCTACTCGGCCACCGGGGTACTGCTCAGCGGCGGTTTGCTGCTGCTGACCATTACCGCCCTGATGGGCAAGACGGTGCTGCCCGCCAGCGTCACCTCCACCGGCCATGTCGCCACCGATATCTTCGAATATGTGCGCTTCCTGCTGGTGGATCGTGGCGGTGGCCTGGGCATGCTGATCATGGTGCTGTGCGGTTTTGCCGGCTACATGAGCCACATCGGCGCCAACACCATTTTGGTGAAGCTGGCCAGCAAGCCGCTCGGCATCATCAAATCCCCCTACATACTGCTGGTGGCCGCCTATCTGGTCGCCTGTGCCATGTCGCTGGCGGTGAGCTCTGCCACCGGTCTGGGCGTACTATTGATGGCCACCCTGTTCCCGCTGATGGTCAACATGGGGATCTCCCGTGGCGCCGCAGCCGCTGTGTGTGCTTCTCCTGCCGCCATCATTCTGGCACCCACCTCGGGTGACGTCGTGATGGCCGCCCAGGCCGCCAACATGGAGCTGCTCGACTTTGCCTTCAAGCTGACCCTGCCCATCTCGCTGGTGGCCATCGCCGCCATGGCGGTCGCCCACTTCTTCTGGCAGCGTTATCTTGACCAGAAATCGGGCGAGCACAACGAGCCTGTCGCACCGAGCGATCTCATCACGGATGCTCCCGGCTTCTACGCCATACTGCCGTTTACCCCCATCATCGGCGTGCTGCTGTTTGACGGCAAAGTGGGCCCCAAACTCGACATAGTGACCATCATCGTCATCTGTCTGGTGCTGGCTGCCTTGCTGGAGCTGGTGCGCAAGCGCAATGGCAAGGATCTGCTCGACGGTCTGCAGGTATGCTGGCGCAGCATGGCTGACGCCTTCGCCGGCGTGGTCATGCTGCTGGTGGGTGCCGGTGTGTTTGCCCAGGGTCTGATGGGGCTGGGCTTCATAGCGAACCTCCTGGATCTGGCCCAGAGCTTTGGCACCGGCGGTATCGTCATCATGCTGGTACTGGTGGTCATCACCACCCTGGCCGCCTTTACCACAGGCTCCGGCAATGCTCCCTTCTACGCCTTCGTGGAGCTGATCCCGCACCTGGCCACCAGCCTTGGCGTCAATCCCGCCTATCTGGTCATCCCCATGCTGCAAGCCTCCAACCTGGGTCGCACCATCTCGCCCGTCTCCGGCGTGGTGGTTGCCTGTGCGGGCATGGGCAACCTCTCCCCGTTCGAGGTGGTCAAACGCACCTCGGTACCGGTCGCCGTCGGCCTGGTGGTGGTGATCCTCGCCACCCAGATCATGGTTCCCGCCTGAGATCTGCGTTGGACCAACGCGGTTCCCTGAGCAGGCTCCCGCTTGGTCCTTCTCTTCCCTTACTAGCCCGGCGTCCTGCCGGGCTAGTATCTTCCCCCGAGGTTGGAGTAGACTCGGTGCTCTTTTTCTCTAAGGAGGACCGAGATGAGTATTACGGTTCAACTTGCCCATTTCAGTGACTGCCACTCCCATTTCGATGGCGCCCCCATGCGCTTCTTCCCTGTTGGCGAGTCAGAATGGCGCACCCCGTGTGGCGGCTATGCCCGCATTCTTACCAGACTCACCGCCCTGCGCCAGCAGGCTGATGCGGCGGGCCAGACCTGCCTGTTCCTGCACGGTGGCGATACCTTTCAGGGGTCACTCTATTTCAACCGTTTCAAGGGACGGGCCAATGCCGACTTGCTGAGCCTGTTGCGACCCGATGCCATGGTGATCGGCAATCACGAGTTCGATCTGGGCAACGGTCCTCTGGTGGAATTTTTGCGCCAGCTCGATTTTCCCGTGCTGGCCGCCAACCTCGACAGCAGCCAGGAGCCGGCCGATACCCCGCTGCGCCTGCAGGGCCTGCCCATGCTTCATGATGCCAGCCGTCCCTGGCACAAACGCATCATAGACGGCGTCCCCTTTGCGCTGCTTGGCATCACGCTGCCGCAGATGGCCGCCATCGCCAATCCGGATCCCCATACCCGCTTTCATGGTATCGATGACACCCTGACCGCCGCGCTCGGCGAGATCAAGGCTGCGGGCATCCACCACATTATTTTGCTTAGCCACCTGGGACTGGAGCAAGACAAGCGCCTTGCTACCCGCTTTCCGGAACTGAGCCTCATCATTGGCGGCCATACCCACAGTCAACTGGGGGATCTCGCGCCCTTGGGGCTCGAGAGCGATGGCAGTTATCCGTTGATGGTGAACGAAGTGGCTATCCTCCATGCCGCCCACAGCGCGCTCTGCCTGGGGGTATGCGAGCTGGAGTTTGATGCCCGCGGGCGTGTGAGTCGCAGTCAAGGCCAACTGGAATGGTTGCCCTGGCAACCCTGGCCGTTTGCCTCAGAGCCCCCTGCCGGGCTGTACTTCTGCGAGCCGGCCCCCGAGCTCGAGCAGCATCTGGCCAAACGCTACCGGCCCGAGCTCGAGACCATGACCCAGCGCATCGTGACCCGTCTCGCCGGGCCGCTCCATCATCAGCGCCTGCCCGATGCCAATCTGCCCGCCGGCAGCCAGGTTGCTCCGCTGGTGGCCCACGCCATGCTGATCGGTGCCCGCGAACAGGTTGGTCAGGTGGATTTCGCCCTGCACAACGCAGGGGGGGTGCGCTGCTCCCTGGAGCCTGGTCCCTTGAGCGAAGCAGACATCGCAGGTCGCCTGCTCCCGTTTGCCATACCCCTCACCCTCTACCGGGTGCATGGCCATGAGCTGGCTGAGGCGCTGGAAGGCGCCATCGACAACGCCACCAACAACGGCGTGACGGGCAATGGTAACGGCAGCTTCCCCTACACAGCCGGGATGCGCTTCTGTTATCAGGCTGATCGTCCCAAGGGGGCCAGGATCACCCGTCTGGAGTGGGAAAGCGCGCCAGGCTGCTGGCAGCCAGTCGAGGCAGACGCCATCTATCGGGGAGTATCCAGTGCCTATACCGCCTCCGGCAAAGAGGGCTACACGGCGCTGGCTCGCACCCTGACCCAGCACAATCAGGAGCTCGGCATTACGCTGGCGGATGCCTTCATCCGCTGGGCCCGTTATCTGCCCGAGCTCGCAACCCTGCCGGAGCTGGTGGAGTATCACGGCCCTCACGCCATGCCGTGAGTCGGCGGGTAAGGGACTCACGTTCCCGCTTCTCCTTCCTGTGTCAGAAAAAGTGCCGCTTTCTTGCCGGGAAGCGGCACTTTTGCAAATTATTTCAAGCACATTACCCTCGCCCATTGCATAGCGCAGTCAGGCTCGGCAAGATAGGCCCGCTTTCGAGACTTCCCAGCAGGAACAGGTCACCCATGAATCATGCCATCCGTTTTACCGCTCCTCGTGTCAATCCGGGCCTAAGGCCGCTAGTCATCCTGCTCACCGGTCTGCTGGCCTTGCTGTTTTGTCTGCGCAATCCGCTGTTTCATGGCATGGCCCCCGGTTTCGATGCCTCGTTGTTTGCGGTGATGGGCAAGATGTGGAGCGAGGGGGGGGTGCTCTATCGGGACATGATCGACATCAAGGGCCCCATGATCTTCGCCCTCGATGCGCTCGGTTATCATATGGGCGGTTTCTTCGGGATCTGGCTGCTGGAATGGGCGCTCTGCTGGCTCGGTCTGCTGGCCAGCTGGCAGGCATTCGCTCAGCTTGGCCTCTCCCTGCGCGCACGCCTCGGTACCATGCTGGCAGTGCTGGCGCTCTACAGCACCCGCTATTACTACGGCAACATGACAGAGGACTGGACATTCCACCTGGCCCTCATCGCCCAGTGGGCCTTCATCACCATGCTGCTGGACAAACGCTTCAGCTGGGGCCCAGCCCTGGTGGCGGCGCTGACATTTGCCATCGTGGCCTGGATGCGCACCAACAACGGCGCCTTCTGGGGCGCCTGGTATCTGGTACTGTTCTGCCATTGGTGCCTGCGCGAACAGTGGCGTTGCGCCCTCGCCCTGCTCTTTTCCAGCCTGCTGGGTCTGGCCCTGATTGGCGGCCCCCTGTTCGCCTACTTCCAGCACCACAGCCTGCTGGCCGAATTCAAGTATTACGCCTTCGACATCTTCTTCGAGGGCAGCTACGGCACCGGCTTCTCACCGGATGTGGGCAGCGTCGGCCTGCTGCGCACCGGCCTCATCATGCTGCTGCCCGCCTTCATCGTCCTGATGATGGGCCGGCGTCAGGAGTGGTATCTGCCCGCCCTGTGCGCCACCCTGTTTGGCGTGATCTTTACCCTGATTGCCAACTCTGTCTCCGGCCATGTGTTTGATCACTACGACGTTCTCTATCTGCCGCTGGCCCTGCTGCCGCTCGCCTGTCTGCTCGATCGCAGCGAACAGCAGGCCGATGGTCTCGGCCTGCTCTGCATCTCGCTGGTGGTGCTGACTGCCAGCTGGCTGCTGGCCCAGCAGCTCGGTTATGGCTGGAGCACCAAGGAGTGGTCGCTGGAACGAGTACGGGAAGTGCTCGGCAACAGCCTGCTGTGGGCCTTGCCCGTGCTGATCCTGGTGCCCCTGTGGCGCGCCTGGGATGTGCGCAGTGCCACCCCCTGGCTAGCCTCGCTGGCCATGCTTGCCCTGTTGCTCAACAACGCCTGGGAGGGCAGCCTGAAGGGCAAGCCGTTCAACCCGCCAGCCCAGGTGCGGGTCGACCGGATCAAGGCCGAAACCGGCCCGACCGACAAGATCTGGGTCGATGGCATTCAGCCGCAATACTATCTGTGGACCGATCGCCAACCCGCATCGGCCTACCTCTTCTTTGCCAACGTCAATCCGCCCTACGATGTGCGTGAGCGGGTGCTGGCCGACATCAAGCGCCAGAGCCCCAAGTTCATCATCGCCAAACCAGAGCGGGTTGCAGACGAGCTGAAAAAACCGACAACCCCATCCAGTCTCGCCTTCTATCAATATCTGGTGAGCCAGTATGAAGAGGTGGATCCGGGTCTCTATCGCAGGCGCTGATCCCGCTCCATCGCCGAAAAGGGCCGTCATTGATCGCAGTGACGGCCCTTTTGTTTGGGCAGACGACCCGTTTCGGGCAAGCGCAAGCCCTATCCAAGCCGACGCGGGATGACTACAATGACGCTCTTTTTTGATGTGACGAGTAACAAACCATGGCGGAACTGACCTATCTCGGGGGCTATCCAGACCCGCTCAAGGCCCAGGTACAACAGCTGATCGCGGCAGGCAAGCTTGGGGATATGCTGGAAAAACGCTACCCGGACAGTCACCTGATCCAGAGTGACAAGGCATTGCTGGGTTACACCATGGAGTTGAAGAATCGCTACCTCAAAAGCTCGGCGCCCCTTTCCAAGGTGATCTTCGACGGCAAGATCAACGTGATCAAGGATGCCCTCGGTCTGCACACCTACGTCAGCCGGGTGCAAGGCAACAAGCTCAAGGCCAAGAACGAGATCCGCATCGCCGCCTTGTTCAAGGAGGCCCACCCTGCCTTTTTGAAGATGATAGTGGTGCACGAGCTGGCCCACCTGAAAGAGAAGGATCACAACAAGGCCTTCTACCAGCTCTGTCAGCACATGGAGCCGGACTATCATCAACTGGAGTTTGATCTCAGGCTCTGGCTTACCTGGCGTGACCTTGAGCGTGCCGCTCGCTGATCGATAGCCGTTTCAAGGAGGAAACATGATCTCATTTCGCCGCCCCCCGTTGCCGCGCACCCGTTCCGTCATGTTCAAGGGATGGCTGACGGGAGTGTGGATCATGATGGCGCAGCTACTGGCGCTGCCCCTCACTGCCGCCGAGCGCTGGCAGAGCGATGCGTATCTCATCGACAGTTTTTTCGAAGTCGTCATGAAACGGGAGTATGGCGAGGAGCAGAACGTGCGATTTGCCCGCTGGCAACAGCCCATCCGCCTCAAGCTCATCAACGAGTTTGGCGACAAACCGCTGCAAACCGAAGTGGTCAAGATCCAGAGCCAGCATCTGGCTGGCATCATAGGCCGCCCCATCACCCTGGTGAACGACAAACCCAACATCACGCTCATCATGACCGAACGTGCCCGGATGGCGAGCTGGGCCAAACGGACCATGGGCCAGGGTGCGGCCATCACGACGGCGCTCAAGGAAGGGCTCTGTATGGCCAACTTTGCCATCAATGCCCGTTACGAGATAGCACGCGCCACCATCATCATTCCCGTGGATTACAGCCGCGCCAAGGGACGTTTTCTCGACTGTGTGGTGGAAGAGCTCACCCAGGTGATGGGGCTGCCCAATGACTCTGACAAGGTGTTCCCATCCATCTTCAATGACAACAGCATCGACAGCTTCCCCACCGGACTCGACTATGTGCTGCTCAAGCTCGCCTATCACCCTGCCCTGCACGCTGGCATGACGGCCGCCGAAGTGCGTGCCGCCCTGCCTGTCGCCATCAAGGCACTTCGCGCCAATGGCGAAATAACCCAGGCCGATCAGAGAGTCCAGGTCAACAGCCTCAAACGGTGGGCCGGATTGTAAGCGCATCTGTCTTCAGCAGAGGCTGAACAGTGCGAGTCGCAACATAGCCAGATACAGAAAACGCAGCCCAAGGCTGCGTTTCATTTGATCAGATAATCCGATTTCAGGCCTGGCCAGCCATATTTACGCTCATGCGGTAGCCATCGAGCCTCAGGAGGCGGCGTTTTCCGGCATCCAGCTGTCGGCGTTCTCCCACACCTCCTGCACCATGGCCTCCGCCAGCTCCTTGTCTTCCTTGCTGGCACGGCTGACCGTCATCGCCATGGCGCCGCCCGGCGCGACCCGCACATGCAGGTCGGGGAACTTCTCGCCCAACTGCTTGAGCAGCTCCTGACGCAGCGCCTCCATGGTAGTGGTGGGGATCTGATGTTTCTTGTCGATGATGATTTCCAGACGCATAGGATAAGTCTCCATGATTTATAACTGTATTTTTATACAGTAAAAATCAAAAGTAAAGGAGGGATTATCTGCTTCCCCAAGCAGGCCTTCAATCAAAGTTGCAGTGACGTCGCAGATAACCGGTTTTCCTGCTCCCGGGCGGCTCATACCCGCCCGTTTTATGCTCCATGCCCCCTTCATCTACCCTGATAACGCCCTAAAAAATAGTTGATATTCATTCTCAACAGGAGCATGATTTAATTGTTATAAGATAACATATCAATTTATAGAGCGAGTATCATGCGCCCCAACATTCACCCCGAATACCGTCAGGTCCTGTTTCACGATCTGACCGCCAACACCTATTTTCTGGTGGGTTCCACCCTCAAGACAGACCGCACCAAATTGTGGGAAGACGGCAAGACCTATCCCTATGTGACGCTGGATGTCTCCAGTGCCTCTCACCCCTTCTATACCGGCAAGCAGAAGCAGATCGGCAAGGAGGGCCAGGTCGCCCGCTTTGGTCAACGTTTCGGCCAATTCTTCAACAAAGGAAAAGACAAGTCATGAAAGTGCTCTCCTCCCTCAAATCAGCCAAGTCGCGCCACCCGGATTGCCAGATTGTCCGTCGCCGCGGCAAGCTGTTCGTGATCTGCAAGAGCAATCCCAGATTCAAAGCCCGCCAGCGCTGAGCAAGTCAATCCCTTCACTGGCTCTCCAGTCGCAGGGCAATAGAGAAGACGCCGGCTTGAGGCTAATGCAAGTCAGTTAAGGGAATTTGAGTCCCAACCCGCGTGGTATAAGGGCTAAAAGAGAGGGAGGCATGATGCCTCCCTCTTTCTATTGAATGCCAATCAGGGCAAGGCTTTGAGGCCAATTTGCTGTTTTGTTTTGCAGCTCTTTTTTCTATTCAAATAAATGAATAAAAAAATCAAATAAGTGCTTATCTGACTGGCATTACCGGCTTGAGGCCGGCGTCTTCTTCACCATGGGTGTAACACAGATCAGAGCAGGTGAACGGAGGCGGTGTTGGTGGTGCCGCTCGGTACCAGGGCACCGGAGACCATGACAACCACGTCACCCTTCAGACCCATGCCGCTTTCCAGCGCCGCTTCTTTACCGATACGATAGAAATCGTCGGTAGAGGCGATGCTGTCAACCACGTGAGTCACCACGCCCTTGGTCAGTACCAGCTGGGCAGCGGTTTTCTTGTTGGTGGTGATGGCCAGGATCCAGGCTTGCGGGAAGTACTTGCGAATGGCCTTGGCAGA
>NZ_JAPDBE010000017.1:0-95030 GCF_027705025.1 Aeromonas sp. D3
GGGTATCCATGATGGTAGACCTCAAGGTGATGGCCTACTTCAAGCTTAGCCTTTCAACACACAATTGGGACAGAGCCATATAAAAGGGGGATCCCTCGCCGAGGGGAGAGAGATTGACCAGCCAGTCACTCTGATCGGCGGCGGTCAGATTCAGCTCCACCGGGCTGCTCAGCAAGGCGGGTTGGCTGGTGACCTGTTGCTGCAGCTGGGTCAGCACGGGATGAGACAGCGCCGACAGCAGGGGCAGCTGGCTCAGTTGCTCGAAGCTGGGAAGCTGTTTGGGATCCGTGGCAAGCAGGGTGGCGTATTCGTCGAACAGAACCACCTGACTCTGCTCTGGCAACCGCAGTTCACCGATCAGGGCCGACAGTCCCTCGACGCTGGTATCCAGCCCGATCACTGCCCTTCTGTTGTCGCTTTCCACCGCCAGCGTCATGCCTGGCTCCTTGGTGGTAAAGAAGAGATAGGGATGGGTGGTGGCGATGCCTGAACGCCAGCGTGCCTGCTTGTACCAGTCGCGGCTGCGGGGATCAAACTGGTATTGAGGCATGGCCCGGCGCTCGAGCAGGGTCAGCCGCTGGTCGAAGTAGAGAAACTCCCCCTTGCCCTGGTGCAGGCTCTGCACCAGCAAGGTGCTGGCCGCTGGGACCCTGTCCAGTTGGGCTCGGGCCCGCTCGGTCAACTTGCGCACCAGGAAGAAGTCACCATCCGCGTAGCCGGCATAGACGGCGCCATAACTTGGGCTGTTGGCCAGCACCTCTGCCAGTTGTGGCAGGTAGCCGAGCCGGGCATCCAGACTGTTCATGGCCGCCAGCTGACCGCTGCGCAGCAGACTGAGGGACATGCGGGCCGGCCGCTCGTTCAATTGAAGGGCGAGGGCGAGCTGCTCCCGGTATTGCAGGAAATTTTGCCGCTCATGCTCCAGCCCCTGTTGTGCCGCTTGCTGGAATTGCAACGCGATAAGGGCGCTGCCCAGCAGGGTAAACAGCAAGATGAAGAGGGTGGCGATATGCACATAGAAGGGTTTACGACCTGGCCTGGCACTTGTCATGGACACATCCTTGTCACACGGGCGATTGCAGAGACGATCTACTATCAGTGTGCCAACAGGATGACAGAAAACACAATAACCCGTTCAGATATATCAGGATATGGCATAAACGTGACGGCCCCATCGGGGCCGTCTTGAAGGGTCAAGCCAGTACTGCGGCGGGCACCAGGGTGACGGGGGCGTCTTTCACTTCATACCACACCTGATGATTGTCCTGATATTTGTAGTTGGCCGTGCCTGATTTCCAGTCTTCCCCGAGTACCATGCGCAGCTCGAAGTTGGGCTGGATCACCGGCCCGATCCCGCCGCTCTGGGGCCATTTGATAATGGAGTAGCCCTGCGCAGTCACCAGGATATGGCACTGCTTGGGCATGACGCACATATAGGTGTATTGGCCTTTCAGTTCGGAGGCCATGTCGAGCGGTGGATTGGTTGCCTGGGTCAGATGGGCGACGCCATTGACTGTCTCCCCTGGCGTATAGACTGCCAGGTTCAAGTGCAGCAGTTGTGCTCCCGGCATGGCTTTGCCGATCTCGAAAGAGGCGAGGAAGAGGCCGGTTTTGGTGTCTGTGATTGCATTCATGCCTGGGTAGGTTGAGCTCACAACCAGACAACGAGCCACAGCATGCTAGCGCTTGCGGTCAGAGCGGGTAACTGTGGATATTGTCACTTGACGCTCAGCCCGGGCTGGCATGGCGCCATCTGCCTCTGGCAAGGCAGGAGGCTCAGGGAACTCAGGCGGTGCGGTGATTTCGATTATCGGTTGCCAGCAAAGAGCCAGGGTCAATTCGTTGGACTGGCGCGTGATTCGTTCAGGTATCCCGTGCTACATTGCCTCCCTTGTTACTGGTCTGTAAACCAATGGAGTGACCCATGTCTGCCATCCCCTATTCAGTGCTCGATCTGGTCCCCGTGCCCGAAGGCTCCCACCCGGCCGAATCGTTTCGCCGTTCGCTGGACCTGGCTCAGCATGCCGAGCGCTGGGGGTATCAGCGTTACTGGCTGGCGGAGCATCACAACATGCCGGGCATCGCCAGTGCCGCCACCGCTGTGCTGATCGGTCATCTGGCGGGGGGCACCAAGACCCTGCGACTGGGTGCCGGCGGCATCATGCTGCCGAACCATGCACCGCTGGTGATTGCCGAGCAGTTTGGCACCTTGGCTTCGCTTTACCCTGATCGCATCGATCTTGGGCTGGGTCGTGCCCCGGGCACGGATCAGCGCACCATGCAGGCACTGCGACGTCAGCGCAGCGGCGACGTGGATGAGTTTCCGGCGGATGTGCGCGAGTTGATGAGTTATTTCGGTGACGAGACAGGGGCGGTACAGGCCGTGCCGGGTCAGGGGCTGCATCTGCCCATCTGGCTGCTGGGTTCCAGCCTTTACAGTGCCCAGCTTGCCGCTTCTATGGGGCTTCCGTTTGGTTTTGCCTCTCACTTTGCTCCCGGTCTGTTGTTGCAGGCGCTGGAGATCTACCGCGCCCAGTACCGCCCCTCGGTGCGCTGGCCCAAGCCCTATGCGGTGGTCTGCATCAACATGATCGCTGCCGACAGCGAGCGGGAGGCCCGTTTCCAGTTCACTACTGTGCAGCAACAGTTCCTGCGTCTCTACCGGGGTGACGCTGGCAAGCTGCCCGCACCTGTGGCCGGGCTGGGGGAAGAGTGGTCACCCCGTGAGCTGATGGCGATGGAGCAGACCCTGGCCCGCTCACTGGTGGGAGATCGCGATCAGGTGCGTCACGGACTCAAGGCGCTGCTGGCCGAGACGGGGGCCGATGAGCTGATGTTCAACGGCCCCATCGTCGATCAGGGGGCGCGGCTGCGCTCGTTCGAGATCGCGGCCGAGCTGATGCAGAGCCTGTGATCCATGGATGAGGTCTACTGGAACCCCATGGTGCCCGAGCTGTCGGTGGCCAGCCTGGCAGCTTCCTTGCCTTTCTATACCGGGCTATTGGGGTTTGCTGTGCGCTATCAGCGCGACTATCCCCCCTTCGCCTATCTGGAGCAGCAACAGGTACAGTTGATGCTGGAACAGATCCATCCGGCAGGATGGCTGACCGGTGTGCTGGAGCCTCCGTTGGGACGCGGCATAAATTTGCAGATGGAGCTGACCGACATCCAGCCCCTGTTCGCTCGGCTGGCGCTGGCCGGGGTGGCGCTCTATCGACCACTGCGTGAATCCTGGTATCCGGTGGGAAATATGAGCTCGGGTCAGCGGGAGTTTCTGGTACAGGACCCCGACGGTTATCTGTTGCGGTTCGTCCAGCATCTGGGCGAACGACCGGTTTCCTGATCCAGACTTACATCTAATTCATTGATTTTAAACAATAGTCAGGTTGGTGTCGGCCATCTGTCGTGTCACCTTTCTCCGCGCTGGCCCTATGCTGGCCCTGTCTACCACCACAAGGAGCTCATGATGATCGTCAGGAAGTTGAGATTGCAACGGGGTTGGTCACAGGATCAGTTGGCGACCCTGACTGGCTTGAGTGTTCGCACCATACAGCGGATCGAACAGGGTCAGCAGCCCGGACTGGAATCTCTCAAGGCCCTGGCCTCCGTCTTTGAACTTGATGTGGCTCAACTGGATGGGACACAACAACAGGAGCGCGAGATGAGAGGGAATGAAACTATGGGTCAGGACAGGGTGCAGGTGTCGGCAGAGGAGCGGGCCGCCATGGGGTATGTGGAGGGGCTCAAAGGCTTCTACTACCACATTTTCAGCTATGTACTGGTGATCTGCGGGCTGTTTGTCATCAACTATCTCAGCAACCCGGACTATATCTGGGCCAGGTGGCCGGCGCTGGGGTGGGGTCTGGGGCTGATCTCCCATGCCATCAACCTGTTCCAGCCCTTCAAGCTGTTTGGGCCCGAGTGGGAGAGACGCCAGATCGAGAAACGACTGGGACGCAAGCTGTAATATAAAAAAATTACATACCTGCTTGTATTACAACGTCAAGGCTAAGCTCTCGAAATATGAGTGGTTTCCAATGTATGGATTTTTAACATGAGTCGCTACAAGTTAACTCTAGCTTGCAGCGGCTTGTTTTAAGATTAGATAGTAATCTGTGATAGATATCGGTAGATAACTTCATCATGTTCAATGTTAATGGTAATCATATGTTGCTTTTAAATATTATAACTGAGACCCCTATATGGGTCTGGATTTTGTTTGTGTTTCTCGTAACTACGGGAATAAATGGATTGAGCGATAGAGAAATGAATGTTAACTACCTGTTTATAATGCCATTATTCTTTCTCATTTGGGGCGGAATCAATGTGATCTATGACCTAGCTTTCCCGTACAGGGGGTTGGCTGCCATGTTAGTAGGGTTGATGGCAGGCTACGCGACTGGCTGGTGGCTCTGGAGAGGTGAACCTCAGTTGAAAAGTAAAGATGGAACTAATTTAATCATCTTGCCTGGTACACCGTGGCTTATCGTGTTTGTGGTAATTACTTTTATTATCAAGTACATATTAATTTTATTTTTAAACATAGAGCCAGATTTAAGTTTTTCATTGTCCTTTAATCTTCTATTTGGTGTTTTAAATGGTTTAATTAGCGGTGTGCTTTGGGGGCATACTTTAAATTTGTATTTCACATGTCGAAAAATTAAAAAATGTAATTAATAATTTCCTTAAAACCATTAGTTCCTACTCAGGAAGGATTTATATTTAAGCAGTTAAATATCTTGATGTAATAATCTCACCATCGTATATCGGCTAAATAGCTGTTCCGAATAGTAGATCACTGGAGGAAGGGAACTCAGTCCAGTTTGTGCGATCTGATTAGTCGCCAAACAGAACAAGCCACACCCAAAGGACTGAGTTGATGCCTATCCTACTACCCCTGCCACGACCACAACGGCGCCGCATTCACAAAATTATCCATGCCACGCGTGATAAAGGGCATGCTCGTCGCTTGATGGCCATCTTGCTGTTACATGAAGGACGCACGGTCACTGATGTTCATCACCTTACCGGCGCTGCTCGCTCGACCATCGGCCGTTGGCTTCGGTGGTATCGAGATGAAGGCATAGATGCGCTAGAAGCCTTACCGGCTGGTCGTGAACCGGTCTTGCCTGTTGCCAAGATAGTCACCTTACTGGTGCTGCTCATGCAGTTTTCTCCGCAAGATTTTGGTTATCAGCGCAGCCGTTGGTGTACCGAACTATTGGCTATCAAAATCAATCGGTTAACAGGGCTCAATGTGGCCGCCTCTACACTTCGTCGATGGTTACCTCGTATGGGTATTGTCTGGCGCAGGCCCGTGCCGACCTTGCGGATAAAAGACCCAGCCTATCAGGAGAAAATGGCGAATATCGACGCCGCGCTGGCCCGTTGTGATGTCGATAATCCAGTGTTTTATGAGGATGAAGTCGATATAGACCTCAATCCCAAATTAGGGGCCGACTGGATGTTCAGAGCACAGCAAAAGCGTGTTGTCACTCCGGGGCAGAATGCCAAGCATTACCTAGCAGGCGTTCTTCATGCAGGCAACGGAAGAGTGCTTTACGTCAGCGGGATTAAGAAAAACTCATCGCTGTTTATCGCCATGCTGGAAAAGCTGCGCCACCACTACCGACGAGCCAAAACCATCACGCTGATCCTCGATAACTACATCATTCACAAAAGCAAACAGACCGAGCGATGGTTGAAGAAGAACCCCAAGTTCTGCCTGGTATTCCAGCCAGTTTACAGTCCTTGGGTTAATCACATAGAGCGGCTGTGGCACAAGTTGCATGAAACCATCACGCGCAATCATCAATGCAGAGGGATGGCCAACCTGCTGGTTCGAGTAAAACACTTCATGGATACCGTGTCTCCTTTCCCCGGGAATGGCTATGGCACAGCGAAGGTGTAGCACTATTAGGATCAGTTATTTAGTATTCAATATGTCGAAGTTTTTTGATTGTACAAATGAGAAGTCTTTATTTAATTGGTGACACTTATCCGTTATCTATCTAGGAAATAGAAAGCCCGGCAACTTGCCGGGCTTTGTTCTTGTGTAACGCGACAGAGTGAAGCTCTCGTCGCTCAGGCGCAGCCCTTAACCATCACTTGGCGTGAGTGGGGCAGGGCGTCGCTATCAGGGCATCGTCTTCATAACGCCACAGGGTGAGGCTGTTGCCCCACACGCAGCCGGTGTCGAGCGCCTTGATGTCGTTCCTGCCTGTGTTGCCCATCAGGGCCGCCCAGTGGCCGAACACCAGTATGGGATCATCCATATGGTGCTCGCGCTGCTCGAACCAGGGGCGCAGGCCGGGAGTTGATTCCGTGGGGCCTTTCTTGCACTTGAACTCGAGTCGGCCATCGAAATAGCAGAAGCGCATCCGGGTGAAGGTGTTGATGATGTAGCGGTAACGTTCGATACCTGCCAGATCTTCACTCCAGCCATCGGGCAGATCGCCATACATGTTGTGCAACAACCAGCTGTACTGATCGCCGCGCAGCTGACTCTCCACTTCGCGGGCACAATTGCGTGCCGTTCGGGCGTCCCAGGCGGGGGAGATACCGGCATGCACCATCATGATGGGCAGATCCGGGTGCTCCGCCAGCAGGGGGCGATGGCGCAACCACGTCAGCAGCTCGTCCCGATCCGGCGCTTCCATCAGGGCTTGCAGCTTGTCTTTTTTCTTGAGCGGCGCAACGCCATCGGCGACCGCCAGCAGGTGAAGGTCGTGGTTGCCGAGCACTGTGACGGCCCGCTGGCCCAGCGACCTGACGTAGCGCAGTGTCTTCAGGGAGTCCGGGCCGCGGGCGACCAGGTCGCCGCAGAGCCAGAGCACGTCCTTGGCTGGATCGAACTTTGCGAGATCCAGCAGACGACGCAAGTCGTCATAACAGCCCTGGATATCGCCAACAAAACAGTTCGCCATGAAACCTCAGTTAATAATGTTTGGGACGGCCAGGGTAAAAGGCGCTATGGGCGCCTCGAACGGCTGCCCTGACTCATCTTGCAGGGTATAGCTCCCTTCCATTACCCCAAAGGGGGTGTCGAGTGGCACGCCGCTCTGATAGCGAAAGGTCTCCCCTTCGGCAATCACGGGCAGCTCCCCGACCACGCCGGGGCCTTCGACTTCCAGCATCTTGCCGTTGGCATCCGTGATGAGCCAGCGCCGGTGCAGCAGCTGCGCCGGCCCCGGCCCCAGATTCTCGATCTCGATCAGATAGTGGAACTGGTAAGGGTCCTGGGTATCCGCCACATAACGGGGGTATGGGCAGATAACGATATGCGGGTATGCCACGGGATCAGGCCTGTTGTTGATCCGCCAGCCAGTTGGCGATCATGACGAACTGCTCCAGGGAGAGATTCTCCGGGCGCAGGTTGCCATCGATACCAAGCTCGGTCAGCTGAGCGTCCGTGATGAAGTTGGCGAAGCTGTTGCGGATGGTCTTGCGGCGCTGGCCAAAGCCTTCGGTACAGACGCGGCTCAGGCAGCGGATGTCTTTGGCGACTATGGTCGGGTTCTTGTGCGGCACCAGACGGACCACGGCTGAATCCACTTTCGGTGCCGGTTTGAAGGCGCCAGGGCCCACTTCCAGCACGGGGATCACCTGGCAGTAGTACTGCACCATGACGCTCAGGCGGCCATAGGCCTTGCTGCCCGGGCCGGCAGACATCCGCAATACCACTTCTTTTTGCAGCATGAAGTGCATGTCTTCTACCCGGTCGGCGAAATCGCACAGGTGGAAGATGAGCGGGGTGGAGATGTTGTAGGGCAGGTTGCCGAAGATGCGCAGCGGCCCCTTGCCTTCCCCCATCAGAGTGCCGAAGTCGAAGCGCATGGCATCGGCCTCGATCACGGTCAGCTTGTCCTTGAGGGTCGGGTGCTCGCGCAGGCGCGCGGCCAAGTCCCGGTCCAGCTCGACCACTGTCATCTTGTCCATCTGGGAGGCGACCGGTTCGGTCAGGGCGGCGAGGCCCGGGCCTATCTCCACCAGATTCTGACCCGGCTGCGGATTGATGGCGGCCACTATCTGATCAATAACATAGCGGTCATGCAAGAAGTTCTGACCGAAACGCTTACGGGCCGTGTGACCCATGTGCACCTTGTTGCTCTGCACCTTACTGCTCATATCTTTTTTTCTCTACCATCTTGATGGCGTGGTTAATCGCGGTGATCAGACTGCCCGGATCCGCCAGGCTCTTGCCTGCCAGATCCAGCGCAGTGCCGTGATCCACCGAAGTGCGGATGAAAGGAAGTCCAAGGGTGATATTGACCGAACTGCCGAACCCCTTGTATTTGAGCACGGGCAGCCCCTGGTCGTGGTACATGGCGAGTACCGCATCCGCATCCTTGAGGTATTTGTCCTGGAACAGGGTATCGGCCGGCAGCGGGCCGACCAGATCGATCCCCTCCTGGCGCAAGCTGGCCAGGGCGGGTTCGATCACGTCAATCTCTTCACGGCCGAGATGGCCCCCTTCCCCGGCGTGGGGATTGAGGCCGCAGACGTAAATCCGGGGCTTGGCGATGCCAAACTTGGTTTTGAGATCCGCATCCAGAATGCGGATCACCTTGCCGAGGCGATCCTCTGTGATGGCCATGGCCACGTAGGCGAGCGGTATATGGGTGGTGGCCAGCGCCACCCGCAAGCCTTCGGTCGCCAGCAGCATCACCACGTCGGCGGTACCTGACTGCTGGGCGAAGAACTCGGTATGACCACTGAATGACACGCCCGCCTGATTGATGATTCCCTTGTGCACCGGCCCGGTCACCACAGCGGAAAATTCGCCACTGAGGTTGCCGTCACAGGCACGCTGCAGGGTGGCCAGCACATAGGCGCCATTGCCTTCGTTCAGCTCACCCGGCACCACGGGGGCGCCGAGGCTGACTGGGCAGATGCTCAGGGTACCCGCCCGCTGCGGTTCGGCAGGGGCCTCGGCATCATAGGGTTGCAGCTCGATGGGCAGCCCCAGCAGGGCGGCCCGTTCGAGCAGCAGGGCGGGATCGGCGATCACCACCAGCTGGTGGGGCCAATCCTGCTGGGCTATCTGCAACACCAGATCCGGGCCTATTCCGGCGGGCTCACCCGGGGTAATGGCGAGACGACGACAGCTCATCAGCTGCCGGCGCCTTCGATCTGGATGTAGGCCTCGTCACGCAGCTCATCCAGCCAAGCCTGGGACTCTTCGGTGAAGCGGCGGTTGAAGATGAGCTGATAGGCACGCTGCTCCTGGGCCTTGCTGGTGGCATCCTGGCTGCGACGATCTTCCAGCTGCACTATGTGCCAGCCGTGGGTAGTACGGAAGGGGGCGCTCAGCTCACCCGGCTTGAGGCGGTTGACCATGTCGCGGAACTCCGGCACATAGACGTTGGGATCAGACCAGCCCAGCTCGCCGCCCTGCACCGCAGAGCCCGGATCTTCGGAGTATTTTTCCGCCAGACTGGCGAAGGTCGCCTTGCCGCTCTTGATGTCGTGGAGTATGCCATCCAGCATGCCCTTGGCTTTCTCTTCGCTGAGGATGATGGAAGGCTTGATCAGTATGTGGCGTGCTTTCACCTCGGTCTGCAGCACCTGCTGCTGACCCTTGGCATCGAACACCTTGACGATGTGCAGACCGGCGCCAGAGCGCAGCGGGCCGACTATGTCACCCTTGGCTGCGCCTTGTACCGCTTCTGCCATCAGGGTCGGCATCTCTTGCGGGCTCATCCAGCCCCAGTCGCCCCCTTCCAGTGCCTTGGGACCATTACTCTCGGCAATGGCCAGCTTGCGGAAGTCGGCGCCCTGTTTCAGGGCAGCCAGGATGCGCTCTATCTTGCTCTTGGCGGCGTTGAGCTGCTCGGCACTCGGGTTGTCCGGCAGGGCAATCTGGATATGGCCGACATGGTACTGCTGTTGCTGCTGGCCCTGCTTGGCGAGGATATCCACCACCTGCTTGACCTCCTGATCGGAGATGTTGATGCGACGGCGCACCTGGTTGCGGCGCACTTCGTTCATCAGGATCTCGCGGCGCACCTCTTCCCGATACTGGGCATAGGTCAGGCCTTCGCGGGCCAGTTGGGCTCGCAGCTGATCCAGGGTCATCTTGTTGTCGGCGGCTATGCTCTGGATGGCTTGCTCCAGCTGGGTGTCGCTGATCTTGAGGCCCTGGCGATCCGCCAGTTGCAGTTGCAGGCTCTCCTGGATCAGGCGATCCAGCGCCTGCTTGCGCAGGGTGGCATCATCGGGCAGGGACTGGCCGCTCTCCTGGGCAGAGCTTTTGACTTTCTGTACCAGGGCTTCCTGCTGGCTGGCCAGCACCACGTCCTTGTTGACCACGGCAAGCACCTTGTCCATCAGCTCGGGGGCGGCGAAGGCACCCTGACTCATGGCTCCGAACAGGCCTGCAGTCAGCAGGGAAATCAACGTCTTCTTCATATCCATCTCTCAAGGCGTTTGCCAGACCGGTTATTGGTCTCGCAGGTTAAACGGACGAATGTAAGGCAGTGCTTCGGTATCCAGGGAGGTGCCCTTGGAGCCGGTACCCACGCTACCCAATCCTTTCATTTCAAACTGAATGCCCAGGCTGCGCTCCGAAGTCGGACGCATGGTCACGTTATCCGGTGTATTGACCCACTCCAGGTTGAAGTTGATGCTCCAGCAGCAGGAGTCATATTTCAGGCCCACCTTGCGATCCACATTCACCCCCTGATCGAGGTCGCGATAGTAGCCACCGTAGAGGTGCCACTGATCATTGAGCGGTGTGGTCAACAGCATGCCGACCTGATTGATGTCGGCGACCTGGTTGGTGTTCGACAGGTCGTAGTTGGCATTGCGCACGAAGCGGTAGTTCAGCTGGCTGATCAGCTTCTCGCGGCGATACTCGAGTGCGCTGTTGGCAGAGCTGATCTCACTCTGATCCATATCATATTGCGCACCGGCATGGGCAAACCACTGCTCGTTGATCTTGGCATCCCCCTCAAACGAGAGCGGGGAGCGGGTGTTGGTCGCCAGTGACTCGCTGGGGTAGAGCTTGACCCTGGGGGCAACAAAGTCGAAGGCTTGGGCAACGGCCAGTCGAATTCGTTCATCGCCAGCATCATCATAGACCCGGCTGGTGACGCCCACCGACACGCGATTTGAGTCGCTGATGCGATCCAGACCGGCATAACGGCGGTCGCTGAACAGGCTGTAGTAGTCCTGACGCATGGTGGTGGAGTCGTAGACACCTATGTTGTCCTGATCCTTGTAGGGCACATAGAGGTACTGGAACTCGGGCTCCAGGGTTTGATTGGCGTTGCCACCAAACCAGTCCTGGTTGCGTTCGAAGGTCATGCCGCCCTTTAGGCGGAAGGAAGGCAGGGTCCGGGTGATGATGCCCTCATCCAGAGTGACGCCGCTCGCACCTTCAGGAGTGAACCGCTTGGTGAAGGTGGAGCTCATGTTGTCCGGCACTTCCTGATCGTAACGGGTGTACATCAGCTTGTACTGGCTGTCGAGGTAGTAACCCGCCTCGTCGATGAGCGGCATGGTCAGGGTCGGCGCCGTGTAGACCCGGGTGCCGGTATAGGCATCCCCCAGGTTTTGCGCTGAGGCCTGGGTATTGTTGTAACCGAACCGGGTGACTTCGGTATTCCAGGCCAGATCGTACCAGTTGCCCTGATGGTAGTAGTTGTGGTTGATCCGTGGCATCAGTTCGTGAGGCTGCTGGGCACTTGCCAGCAGTATCTGGTAGGTCCGCACCTCTGTGTTGAGGTTCCAGTTTTGCTGGAAGTAGCCGGCCATCAGGGATTGCTGCAACTGGTTCTCGACCTGGGTTCCCACCTTGGGGGAGAAGTCGTTGAAGTAGTTGTAATCCCGATCCCGGACCTTGGTGTAGTCGACCGATACCCGCATGGCATTGTCGGCAAACCGCGAGGTGTGGCGCGCATTGAGCAGATAGCGATGCCCGTCAGACAGCTTTTCGTTCAGGCTGGGGGTTTCATCATACTGTTTGTCGTCTGCCAGATTTTCGAAATAGAGGCTGCCGACATGGGCCGGATCCGGCATATAGCGGAACTCGACCTGCTCCATCAGGCCCCGTCTGTCCATGAAACGGGAAGTGATGGTGGCATCGTAGTTGGGCGCTATGTTCCAGTAGAACGGCTGGGTGATGTCCATGCCGTTCTTGGAGCTCTGGGTATAACCCGGGTAGAGCAGGCCGGTTTTGCGCTCATCCTTGATGGGGAAGTTGATATACGGGAAATAGAACACCGGATAGTCATAGAGCCAGAGACTGGCGTTCCAGGCTTCCCCGAACACCTCTGTCTGATCGATGTCGATGCTGCCCGCTTTCAGGGTCCACACTTCCTGGCCAGGTGGGCAGGTGGTGTACTGAGCCCCTTCCAGGGTGATGTTCTGGTTGTTGTTGGTCATGGTGACCCGGTCGGCAGAGCCGCGTACCGGTGAGCCATGAACCTGGTATTTGCCCTCTTCCAGCTCGGAGTTTTTGGTATCCAGGTTGGATTTCAGGGTCTTGTCACTGGTGACAGTGATCTGGCCATCGTTGTAATAGATGTTGCCGATGGCGATGACATCCCGGCTCTTCTGATCGAGCTCGGCATAATCCGAGTCAAATTTGCGCACACCCTGGCGAACTTTGACATCGCCCTGATAGACGGCGGTACCGCCCTGCTTGGCCTCCAGCCGATCGGCATCTACTTCGACAGGTTGGGCGTTGGCATCCTTTCCAGGGGCCAGTTTCTCTACCTTGGGTACATAGTCATAGCAGAGCCCGTCCAGGATCCCGGTGGCGGGCGGCGGCGTCAGCGGAGCCGCCTGCACTATGGCCGGGGTCAGGGCTGGGATAAGGCTGATGGTCAGGGCGATGGGATATGAGTACCCCAGTGTCCATTTTGTCATGTGAAAGACTCGCGCAATCCGTGGTAGATACGGCTGATTCAAGACATGCATTTTACGACAGGATTCATCGAGTTGACATTGCATGTCATTGCTTTATGTTAGCCGGCAATGATAAAGCATTATTGCGGCCAGGGCTAACAGCCAAGTGCTGCTTTCCAATTCGGTCCCCGACTTATGTACGATCGCGATTCCCTGCTATTGCAATGGGCCCGCCGGATTTCCGGTGATGCCAACCTTGAGTTGACCCTGATTTCCGGTGACGCCAGTTTTCGCCGCTACTACCGTGGCGGTGGCCTGGTGTGGGTGGATGCCAATCCAAAAACCGAAAAAAATCATGAATTTGTCCGCAATGCCTCTGCTTTGCATGCAATGGGGCTGCTGGCGCCCGAGGTAAAGGGGGTGGACTATGATGATGGTCTGCTGGCTGTGACAGATCTGGGGGATACCCAACTTATCAGCTGTCTAGATGCACAAAATGTGCTGGCCTGGTATGGCAAAGCCATCGCCTTGCTACCCAGACTGGGGGCGGTAGCACTGGCGCTGGAGCCCTTCGACGCTGCCTTCATGGCCCGTGAAAACAGTATTTTCCCCGAGTGGCTGCTGGGCCATCATCTGCAGCTGGCCCTGAGCGAGTCGGAACAACAGCTGCTGGATGATATGTTTGCCTGCCTCACTGCCAGCAATCTGGCTCAACCCCAGGGGGTGATGCACCGTGACTTTCACAGCCGCAACCTGATGGTCTGTGGTGGTGATACTCCAAACGGCAGCGAATTGGCCATCATCGATTTTCAAGACATGGTGATAGGTCCCCTCAGCTATGACCTCGTCTCCCTGCTGAAAGACTGTTACGTGCGCTGGCCCGACGATGTGATCGAGCAGGGCATGCGCCACGGCTTCGATACGCTGCAGCAGGCGGGTCTGCTTGGCGGGCTCGACTATGCCAGTTTCCGTCGTTATGCCGACCTGACAGGCATGCAGCGTCACCTGAAGGCGGCGGGTCTCTTCACTCGCCTCTATCACAGGGATGGCAAGTCCGGTTACCTCAAGGACATTCCCCGCACCCTGGGCTATGTGGTGGATGTGTGCCAGCAACATGGTGCCAGCTATCCGGAGCTGGCCCGCTTCGGTGCCTGGTTGCAGCAAGTGGTGCTGCCCGGGCTGGCCCGAGTGGCCGGAGCCACGGCATGAAGGCGATGATCCTGGCTGCCGGCCGTGGCGAGCGGATGCGACCGCTCACGGACACCTTGCCCAAGCCGTTGCTGGCGGCAGGGGGCAAGCCGCTCATAGTGCACCATATCGAAAAGCTCAAGGCTGCCGGAGTGACTGAACTGGTAATCAACCACGCCTGGCTCGGCCACAAGCTGGTGGAAGCGCTCGGTGATGGCAGTGCGTTCGGGGTCAGCATTCACTGGTCGGCAGAGGCGAGTGCGCTGGAAACCGCCGGTGGCATAGTGCAGGCGCTGCCCCTGTTTGGCGCCGATCCGTTTCTGGTGATCAATGGCGATACCTGGCTCAATCTGGACTATCGCACCCTGGTCAACCAGCCACTGGGTACGGATCTGGCCCATCTCTGGCTGGTACCCAACCCGCCCCAGCATCCTCATGGGGATTTCTCGCTTCACGCAGGTCGGGTGCTGGATGCGCCAGCCTTCACCTTCAGTGGTGTCGGGCTCTATGACCCCGCCGCCTTTGCCGGTTTGCCGTCGGGGGCGCGCAAGCTGGCCCCCCTGCTGCGCGACTGGATGGCGCAAGGCCGGGTCGGTGGCGCCATGCTGGCCGGCGAGTGGCGCGACATTGGCACCACTGAGCGGCTGCGCGAGCTGGATGATCAGCTGCAACGACGCACTCATTAACATCACGAGGTCTTGAACCATGCGTATTTGGGGTAAGGTGCTGGGCGCCTTCTTCGGTTTTCTGCTCGGCAACATCTTTGGTGCCCTGCTTGGCCTCTGGATCGGCCATCGTTTCGATCGGGGCATGGGTATTCGGGGCGTGTTTCAACGTGGCCCCAGCCAGCAACAACAAGCGGTCTTTTTCCATGCCACTTTCGCCGTCATGGGTCATATCGCCAAGGCGAATGGCCAGGTTACAGAGCAGGAGATCCGGGTTGCCTCCAACCTGATGGATCGGATGCGACTGGTGGGGGATCAGCGAGCGCGCGCCCAGGAGTCGTTCCGTCTGGGCAAGGAGGCCGAGTTCCCGTTGCGGGAAACCCTGGCCGAGTTCCGTCGTGCCAGCCTGGGGCAGCGGGACATACTGCGCTTCTTCCTGGAGGTGCAACTGCAGGCAGCCTTTGCCGATGGCAAGGTCGAGGCCGACGAGCGCGCCATTTTGCATACCATCGCCGATGAGCTGGGCTTCAGCCGCATCGAGCTGGCCCGCATCCTGGCGATGGCCGAAGCGCAGATGAACTTTTTCAACCGGGCGCATGGCGGCCAGTATCAGGGCGGTGAGCACGGCGGGCAGCAGTATCGGCAGGAGGCGCCGTCAGCGGATCGCCTCAAGGATGCCTACCAGTTGCTCGGGGTGAGCGAGAGCGACAGCGATCAGGACATCAAGCGCGCCTACCGCAAGGAGATGAGCAAGCATCACCCCGACAAGCTGGCCGCCAAGGGGTTGCCACCTGAGATGATGGAGATGGCGAAGGAGAAGACCCAGGAGATCCAGCAAGCCTGGGAGTGGATCCGCGAGGCCCGCGGCATCCGTTGAGTGCCGCTATCTGTCCGCCATAAAAAATGCCCGTCGATGACGGGCATTTTTGTTTGCGAAAGTCAGGTTTAGTGGCTGTCGACCCAGACAAACTTGAGCACGAACAGCAGGGCGACCACCAGTACGCAGGGGTTGATCTCGCGCCAGCGGCCTGTGCCTGCCTTCATCACGCAGTAGGAGATAAAGCCGATGGCGATCCCCTCCGTGATGGAGAAACTGAACGGCATCATGACAGCTGTCATGAAGGCGGGCACAGCTTCGGTCAGGTCTTCCCACTTCACCCGGGTCAGCTCGGAGCACATCAGCACACCCACATAGATAAGGGCCCCTGCTGCAGCATAAGCAGGCACCATGGCCGCGACGGGGGAGAAGAAGATCGCCAGCAGGAACAGCAGGCCGACCACGATGGCGGTCAGGCCGGTGCGGCCACCGACGGCGACGCCGGAGCTGCTCTCGATAAAGGCGGTGACAGAGGAGGTGCCCATGAAGGCGCCGCCGACCGAGCTCACGCTATCCACCAGAAGCGCCTGCTTCATGCGCGGGAAGTGCCCCTTGTCGTCCGCCAGCTTGGCGCGGTTGGTGACGCCTATCAGGGTACCGGAAGAGTCGAACAGGTTGACCAGCATAAAGGAGAAGATGATCCCGGCGAGGCTGATGTCGAGCGACCCCATCAAATCCAGCTGGCCGAATACCGGCTCTATGCTCGGTGGCATGGAGACGAAGCCCTTGAAGGTCACATCACCAAACAGCCAGCCCAGGGTGGTGGTCACCACGATGGCGATCAGCACGGCGGAGTGAACGCCGCGGGCTGAGAAGATGCAGATCAGGAAGAAACCGAGCAGCCCCAGCAGGCAGGGCAGGGAGGTGAGATCGCCCACCGTCACCATGGTGGCCGGGCTCGCCACTACGATACCTGCGTTGTGCAGGCCGAGCAGGGCGATGAGCAGACCGATACCGGCTGTGATGCCGACCCGCAGGGTGAGCGGGATATTGGCGATCAGCCAGTAACGAACCCGCAGCAGGGTGAGGATCAGCAGACCCATGGCACCCCAGAAGATGGTGCCCATGCCGACTTGCCAGGAGTAGCCCATGCCGGCCACCACCACGAAGGCGAAGAAGGCGTTCAGTCCCATGGCTGGGGCCAGGGCGATGGGCAGATTGGCCAACAGGCCCATCAGTATGCTGCCGATGCCAGCGATAAGGCAGGTAGTGACGAACACGGCCTGGGTGTCCATGCCCGCCGCAGAGAGGATTTGCGGGTTGACGAACACGATATAGACCATGGTCAGGAAGGTGGTGATCCCGGCGATGACCTCGGTGCGGGCGGTAGTGCCATGGCCTTGCAGGGCAAACAGGCGCTCAAGCAATCCTTGCCCGGCGGCCTGATTGGCAGCTTGGTGTTGTTGGTTCATGTTGGATTCCAATAGGTGACGTGAAATAAGCAGCAGGAGAGTCGGCACCCCATCCATGCGTGGGCAAGGGGGCTGTTTTTCTGGTGACTAAGTGACCAGACTCGTCCTGATACCGTGACAGCGCGCGCATTTTTACACAGGCGGCGGCGTTTACAAACCCCGGATCTGCGAAGCGGATCAATGAATAGAGCATAAATTCAAACGTTTTCTTTTTGAGCAATTTAAAAGGTCCTCGATAGAGAACCTTTTATGGCTGACAGAGGCCGCGTCAGAGGGTCTTGAAGTAACGCTCCACCAGCTGGGCCAGCACGGAGTCGAGTCTGTCCTGTACTTCCCCCAGCTCCCTACCGACACGACGCAGGAACAGACTGGCCTGCTCCTCGGTCAACTTGCGCCCCTCGATGAAGAACTCCTGCTCCGGCAACTGCTTGTCATAGCGCGGGATCAGCACCCAGCTCACCAGCTCGGGATAGATGGCGGCGAAGATCTTGGCGGCGGCGACACAGAAGGTCTCGATGTGCTCCTTGCCATCCGGTCCGAGGCAGCCGGGTTCGACCCGGATCTGGATGGTGAGTTTCTTCTCTGTGGGGGTCTGGGTCGTCATTTCGATACATCCATGCAAAGGCATCCGTCTTGGATTGTATGCCAAAAGGCAATAGAAAGGGGAGCCGAAGCTCCCCTTGTGACGCCGTCACCCTTATTTGGTGATGCGTTTGTATTTTGCGCGATGGGGCTGGATCGCCTCGGCGCCGTAGGTCTTCTTCTTCCACTCTTCGTATTCGGTAAAGTTGCCTTCGAAGAAGGCAATATTACCCTCGTCCTGATAGTCCAGGATGTGAGTGGCGATGCGGTCGAGGAACCAGCGATCGTGGGAGATGACCATGGCACAACCCGGGAACTCCAGCAGGGCGTTCTCGAGGGCGCGCAGGGTTTCGATGTCCAGATCGTTGGTCGGTTCATCCAGCAGCAGCACGTTGCCACCGGTCTGCAGCAGCTTGGCCAGATGCAGACGGCCACGTTCACCACCGGAGAGCTCGCCGACCCGCTTCTGCTGATCGGCGCCCTTGAAGTTGAAACGGCCGATATAGGCGCGGCTCGGGAACTCGTAGTTGCCGATGCGCAGTATGTCCTGACCGTCGGCGACCTCTTCGAATACCGTCTTCTTGTCATCCATGCTGTCGCGGAACTGATCCACAGAGGCCAGCACCACGGTTTCGCCCAGGGTGATGGTGCCGGAGTCCGGCTGCTCCTGACCCGACATCATGCGGAACAGGGTCGACTTACCGGCACCGTTCGGGCCTATAATGCCGACGATGGCTCCCTTCGGAATGGCAAACGACAGATCGTCGATCAGCACCCGATCACCGTAGGATTTGCGCAGGTTCGCCACTTCCAGCACCTTGTCGCCGAGGCGGGGTCCGGGCGGAATGAACAGCTCGTTGGTCTCGTTGCGTTTCTGGTAGTCGTTGGTGTTGAGCTCTTCGAAGCGAGCCATACGGGCCTTGGACTTGGCCTGACGACCTTTCGGGTTTTGACGAACCCACTCCAGCTCTTTCTCGATGGACTTGCGACGAGCCGCTTCGGAGCTGGCCTCCTGGGCCAGGCGGGCATCTTTCTGCTCCAGCCAGGAGGAGTAGTTGCCTTCCCACGGGATACCTTCGCCGCGGTCCAGTTCCAGGATCCAGCCTGCCACGTTGTCGAGGAAGTAGCGGTCGTGGGTGATGGCCACGACTGTGCCTTCGTAGTCGTGCAGGAAGCGCTCCAGCCAGGCCACGGATTCCGCATCCAGGTGGTTGGTCGGCTCGTCCAGCAGCAGCATGTCCGGTTTTTCCAGCAGCAGACGGCACAGCGCCACGCGGCGGCGCTCACCACCCGAGAGGTGCTGGATCTTGGCGTCCCAGGCCGGCAGACGCAGGGCATCGGCCGCGCGCTCCAGCTGGTTTTCCATGTTGTGGCCACCCTGGGCCTGGATGATGGCTTCCAGCTCGCCCTGTTCGCGGGCCAGCTTGTCAAAATCCGCATCGGGATCGGCGTAGGCCGCATAGACCTCGTCGAGGCGAGCCATGGCGCGCTTGACGTCGCCTACCGCCTCTTCCACCGCTTCACGGACTGTCTGCTCCGGATCCAGCTTGGGCTCCTGGGGCAGGTAGCCGATCTTGATGCCGGGCTGCGGACGGGCTTCCCCTTCGATCTCGGTATCTATGCCGGCCATGATGCGCAGCAGGGTGGACTTACCGGCACCGTTCAGGCCCAGTACGCCTATCTTGGCGCCCGGGAAGAAGCTCAAGGAGATGTTCTTGAGGATATGACGCTTGGGCGGCACTACCTTGCCGACCCGGTTCATGGTGTAAATAAATTGAGCCATTGGCTAATTCTCTTTAATTTACAGGTTGTTATTGTGTTGCTGTGAAATCTTGGGGCTGTATTGGGGCCAAATCAGAAAAGCTGGCCCCAAGCCTGCCCCAAACCCTGTCCGCTTCGTCGCGGTCTTGCTCGGGGATCCATTTGCCATAGACTGTTCGCACCATGGTGCTGTCCTCGTGCCCCA
Organism: Aeromonas sp. D3; assembly: GCF_027705025.1. Classification (NCBI taxonomy): domain Bacteria; kingdom Pseudomonadati; phylum Pseudomonadota; class Gammaproteobacteria; order Aeromonadales; family Aeromonadaceae; genus Aeromonas; species Aeromonas sp. D3. The sequence goes on from NZ_JAPDBE010000017.1 coordinate 19,543, forward strand.
GGTATGACGCAACCCATTCAGGGTTGGCGCCCGCGGTTAGCATCCAGCAAGCAAATGTATGGCGCATATGGTATTGGGTTCGGCGGCGAATGCCAGCCCTCTTTATCAACCTGTCCCATTTGTCGCCCAAGGTGAAGGCTGTGTAGCAGATACTGAGCCCGGGCGTCTTGCTGGTGACGTCTGGACTAAATACAAACGTGACCTTCTCGTCGACCTGCCGGCGGTCCCTCAACGTCTTCTTGATGTAATGGGACTGGCGCATGGCTGTCATTGGCCGCATGCGCTTCAGCGCCTCGATTGCAGGGGGCAGGAGTACAATGGTTCGCTCATGTCCGGTCTTCGGTACCTTGAAGTTGCGGGCCTGGGTGATGTTGCGGCGGATTTGGAGCTCCCCGCGCTCCAGGTCAACATCCTCCCATGCTAGGGAGCAGAGCTCCCCAGTACGCATGCCTGTCCAGCATGCGAGCTGGATCCACATCGCATCCATATCGTGCCGAGCTGCTTCCTGCAGGCGCCGGAACTCATCTTGATCAAAAGGGTCTGGTTTATCCCGGATCACTTCCACCTTGGTCAGCACTGAAGAAAGGTCCTGGTGGGTGTAGCCGTTCTGCTTGGCGAAGTTGAACAGCCCAGCGGCGACCATCATGTAGTAGTTGACCGATCTCGGAGCCAAGGGCTTGCTGGTTCTGTTCCGCGGCTCGGTCATCAGGTACCGGCGCCATTGTTGCAGGTCTTCGGTCCGGAAGGTGCTGACGATCCGGGTGTTGTCCAGGTCGGCGGCCATCATCCCCAGAATGGAGCGATAGCGACCACGGGCGTTATCGCCGATGTCCACATCCTTGATCTTCAGGTAGTGCTCCACTAGGTCACCTAGCGAAATGTCACGGCTTGCAGTCGTGCCAGCGAACCGGTGGGCATTCTTGCTGTCTGGGAAGTGCTTGGCGTAGTCGAACACCCCGATGGCAATCTCGTGCAGGATGGCCTCCCGTTTTCGGGAGGCATGCTTGATGTTGGCTTTGGTGGCCGGCATGTTGAGCGTTTCCCGGCATCGCTTTCCGTGGAAGCGGAAGTCGATGCGAAGGCTCTTGCCGTGTAGTTCGACACCTGGTGTTACCGCAACGATGTCGATCAGTTCTTGGTTCCGGTCAGCCAATCCTCATATCTCCGCCAGTGATAGACATACTTCCCATCCGGGGCCAACTTGTAGTGGACCCCCTCTATAAGCTGGCCCTTCTTCCGCTTCTCGCTGATGGCCTTCTCAGTGTACCCGAACATCTCCCCCAAAACTCGAGGCAGAACCCAACTGGGGCGTTCCATCACAACCACTTTCTGATGCATATTCATGTCTCCTTTACGCCTCACGGCTAGAAGATCGGCCCCATGGGGCCACTGTCTTTCGTTGGCCTAGAACGGCAGATCGTCGTCATAATCGATGGGTGGTTCGGTGTAGGCCGGCGACTGCGCCGGTTGTTGGGTTGGCCTTGGCTGACCGCTTGCTCCCTGCTGTTTCCCTCCTCCATTCCCTCCCAACATCTGCATCACACCGGTGAAGCTGTCGACCAGCACCTCGGTGGTGTAGCGCTCCTGGCCGCTCTGATCCTGCCATTTGCGAGTCCGCAGTTTGCCCTCCGCATAGACCTGGGAGCCCTTCTTCAGGTGCTTCCCTGCCACCTCAGCCAGCATTCCCATGAACACGACACGATGCCACTCGGTGCGCTCCTTGGCCTCGCCGGTCTGCTTGTCACGCCATGTTTCTGAGGTAGCCAGGGTGATGCTGGTGACAGCTTTCCCGCCGGACATGTAGCGCACTTCCGGATCCTGGCCCAGGTTGCCGATCAGGATGACTTTGTTGATACCGCGGCTGGCCATCAGCGATGCTCCAGGGCTTGATGGAGTTGCTGGAACTTGGCGTTGACCTGCTTCCATTCGGGATCCTTTGCCTGCTTGAGGCAGTGGATACGACGGGCCATCGCGAGCTTGGCCTTCTCCAGCATGTTGGCGCTGGTGGCGTGGTGCTGGGCTTTCTTGTAGGAGAGGGCCGCATCCTGATGGTTGCCGGCATGCTCCTGCTGGATGGCCTGCTTGAGATCATCCCGGTAATTGCGCTGGTAAAGTTTGATATGCATCGTGTCCTCCAGGACAGTCGTGGTTCGTTACACCCAGGCAGCATGGCCGGGCATTCAATTCAGGGGGGATTCAATCTCCTGGTACTCCAGTTCGTTGAAATTCAGATACTGGGCCGGGGCCTTGTCGATGGCGGCCAGCCGGATCTGCTGGTGGGTCATCGGGTGGTGCGCCTCGACAGTTCCGGTCAGGCGATCCGGTGCGGCTCCCAACTCTGTGGCCGCATTCAGGGTGTAGCTGTAACGGTGCATTGGCCTGCTCCTTTGGTTGTGTCGATCTGCCAGCGGTAGCCGCCGTGTTGTTTCTGCTGGCCGGCAAGACAGCGGGTGATGCCGACCCTGACAAAGCCTCCCTTGGTCTCGGCATCCGTGACGCTGTCGAACCGGACGACCTGATCCCCATTGATGCCAATCACCGGCGTCTTGTGCCATTGCGGATCCCGCACCTGGTCCACGAAGAGGCGGCGAGTGTGCCGCCCTCTGCCGTTCTCCCCGACCATGCAAAAGTGTTCAACCCGGGTGGTGAAGCGGGCCTCCCTGTGTATCTGGCCCATCACGATGCTGGCCTTGCTGACCGTGAGGGAGAAGGCCGCTGCCACCTCTGCGCTGATGGCGCCGCCGGTTCGGGCATGAACCCACTCGGCAACCTCCTGAATGATGCTCATGCGCCCACTCCTATAACAGTGCCAGCGCAACGAGCGCGGCCAGTGTGTTGAGTGCCAGGATGGTGATTCCGGCCGTTTTCTGCTTGGTCATTTTTTCATCTTCTTCACCATTTCGAGAAACTGCTCGGGATGGCCTCTGAGGGTGAGCAGATCCGCCCGCACATAGGGCACCTCGCAGGCCATCACCGAATTAGCGCACCAGCTCACTTCGCTGGTATCTGATGGGAACGGCTCGCTGTGGTAGTGGAGCTGATCGCCAACCTGCAACCAGATCCGCTCAGGTGCAGTGTGGATGGTTTCGGTTACGGTCACAGCAGGATCCGGCAACTGGCCAGCCAGCACGGAGTCGATGCTGGACACTATCGACTGCACGATCTGTATTTCAGACTCAGGGCGCGATAGCGGAGAAACGTACCTGCGCGCACGCCGCAACAACTCCGCCAGCGCCTGCTCGCGCTTGTGGTGGTTGGCCAGCAGCTCAAGGCGTGATCGTAGAGGGTGCTGTTCTGGCACGATGCCGGAGAGGATGGCCTTGTCGATGGCAAGGCCGGTGCTGTTGCGCTCTGCAAGGAGCTGCTGGATCCGTTGCTTGCAGTCGAGCAGGCTTTGCCTTGATGCCAACAGCTCACGGTATGCGTTTGCCTGTGGGTTGTTGCCGCACACCATTCCCACCAGATCTTCATCGCTGAAACTATTGGCGCTTTGTTCCTCTGTTAAACCAGTGCGTTTGATCATGCTGCGACCTCGTCTTGCTGGGTGATGGCGTTTATCAGGATGCGTTGTCGGTCGAGGCGGCGGATCTTGGGGTTGTCCTCGATGGCCTGCAGCAGGGCGGCCACGCCAGCCTGACGCTGCGAGTCGGTGATAGCAGGGGCCTGCCGCTCGACGAGTGCCAGTATGGCGACGCACTGACGCAGCTGCTCCTTGGTTTCCTCGTCCAGAGTGGTGTATTCGTCCATCAGCTGCTCGTCGCTGACCGAGATGGCGATGGCCACCTCGCGGGCGGTGTAGTGCTCCTTGATGCCATAGAGCACTGTCAGCACGGCGACAAAGCACGACCACTCAGCGCCGCCCAGATTGAGCTCGTCGTTCTGGTAGTCGAAGGCCCAATCCTCGAGCGGCTTGGTGCTGAACTCCTCGGCCACCTGGTGGGCATCCGGTTCTTGTCCCGGAACATCGACCATATCGAGCTGCTGCTCGGCATGGTCTGGCTCGGGGCTGGTGGGCTCGGCGCTTTGGGCCAGCAGCTCGGCGGCCTTGGCGGTGGCCAGCGTCAGCAGATCGCCGGGGGCCGTCAGGTTGTCGATGATCCAGGCGGCCAGCTCTGCAGTCTTGGCTGGGGTCAGGATGTCGGCATCGTCGATCTGGTAGATGATCGCCTTCACTGCTGGGTGACGCTGCCAGCGGGGCAGGGTGGGGGCGCGGTTATCTTCCATGACAAAGCCCTGATGGATAGGCTTGCCGGCCAGCAGGTTGGCGACGGCCAGATCGAGCCGATAGAAGATCTCGGAGAGTGGATAAGGCTCGTCCAGCCAGCCTTGCACATAACCCCTGACCGTATCCTGCTGCTCTTCGCCGAGATCAACACACTCAATCTGTTTGGACATGATGCTGCTGGCATCGGCATAGCCCAGTTCGGCCGCCGACGCGGTGCTGGCCTCGTTATCGTCGGCTGCTGGTGGTTCCCCCGCGGCCGGTTCTGTTTCGGCGGGTTGCTCCTGGGTGACCACGGGGGTCAGCTTGGGCGTGGCGTTACGGATAACGTGATCGGCGGCCAGGGTGAGCTCTACCGCTTGGCGGTGGATCATGTCGAGGATGATGGTGCCGGTGGTGATGAGGTCGTCACGGCGCAGGCGTGCCTCGGGGCGGCGCTCGCCCTGCCAGCTGGCGTCGAAGATCACTACGGCTGAGGCGAAGCCGCTAGAGCTGGGCTTGTCCTTCTTGGGGTCGCGAGGCACGTACCAGCTCGGTACCTCAAAGCCGATACGGCCGCTGATGAACTGGATGAAGTCGGCATCTTCCGGCCACCAGGTTTCGCTGGTGGCGGCCTTGATGAGCAACATGATCTTGGCACCCAGCGCCCGTTGCTCGCGGCAGTAGTTGAGGATGGCCTCCATCCCGGTGATGGGGTTCCCTTCGCTATCCGTGCAGGGGCGCGAGTAGGGCGGGTTGGCGTAGGCCGCGCCCCCCAGCCGGCGCAGGTCGGCGGCCAGCTCCTGGGTGAGGGCGTTGTCTTCGGCATCGTAGTAGTGCGGCACCAGGTGGTTGCAGTCGTCGGCAAACATGTCGAGCACCACCGGCCCCAGGGTGGGGGCGAACTGGTGGAACAGGCCCCAGGCCAGCGCCTTTGGGGTTTGCCATTGGTCGCCTATCTGCTTGAGCTCGTGGTCAGGCTGGGCCTGCAGCTCGGCCAGCGCTTGGGCGTAGTGGTTCATGCCGCCACCTCCGGGCTGGTGGGGTACCAGGCAAAGCCGTCTTCGGCTTGGCGGATGACTTTGCCGCACTTCATGGCGAGGTGGAACTCGGCGGTGGCGCCCAGGCTATCGCGCCAGCCCGGGAGCATGACCAGCTCGTCGGCGAGCATGACCATGGGCAGGCAACAGGCCATGTACTCGGCTTGGGTCAGGCCCTCGGGGAGGATGGCAGGGTTGAGCGGGATATGGCCACGCTCACGCTGGTGGTTGGCCTCGGCATGGAAGGCGGGGCGGTTGCAGTCAGGCAGGCCCGACATTGGCCCTGCGATGTAGACGATTTTGCGTTGTTGGTTCGACATGGTTCATCCCGTTTACTGGTGTATCTGGGATGAAGTATAAGTAGGCTTACATTGTTGGCGCAAGCAAAAAGTAAGAGCTCTTATATTTTGTGGTGTAAAAAAGCCCACCGTGCTGGTGGGCTTGAGTGCAGTAGTTTCTATTTCACGGCCTGAAGTTGTTTTGCAACATCTCTAGCCACTTGGGATGCGACATCGTCCCAAGCTGCTTCCAAGATACCTGTAGCGCTCATACCACCTATGGATGGATCATTTTTACGTGAGAAATAGGTTTTCACCCACTGACTTTTGCCCAAGGTAAGCTTGGCTTTGAATGTTATCTCACCTACGTCTAGAGAGGGGGTTACATTAAATACGCCAGCTGAATACTCGAATTTTGACTTTGCTTCAATAACATCAATCAGTAAAGGAAGACCATTTGGAGAAACCTGAGTGAAAGCGCTAATGGCTTCACTGATCCTAGCTGCCATGGCGACACCGGTCGGAATCCGGGTTTGGGATGCGCTGCCCACATAGCCAGAAGCACCTTGAACATCGATCCTGGTTGGGAAGCTTGATGGGGCCCATGTGATCATGACCGCTGGCAAATCTTTATCTACAGCTTCTTTTTGGAGTTCTTGATATGTTGGATATGAGAGGCGGTTGTTGAATGGCAGTGTCACTGCACAACCACTGAGAACACTAATAGCTAAGGTTGTTATTAATAATGATTGAACTGTTTTCATATTAATCCTTTGATTTTATTTTTAGATCCAATGTTATTTTTACAAGTTTTACTTAGCTTATAGAAAATAAATGCATAAGACACCATTGTTGAATTTATGGTTGTTTAATTGGCTGTCTATTTAGAGCTGAATTGTTCAGTCCTTTCACTTATAACAGTTTTCAATCACTCCAAACTATTCCAGCTAGGTGATACATTGGAATTGTTATCTGCGCTTTCTTCTTCGGCGATGTTCAACCATAGTGCCGATGATTTGAATGGGCTGGCGATCCGAACGCATGGTGGCGTAATCGTCATTAAGCGGGGCCAGCTCGAAGATCTCTTTGCCGTCTTCGCTGTAGCCGCGGGGGCGGTACTTCTTGAAGGTGGCCTCTTCTTCGCCGTTCTTGGCAACCACGAAGTCACCAGGGTGGAGCGGTTCGTCCGGGTCGATCAGCACCAGGTCCCCTTCGGTAAATTCCGGTTCCATGGAGTTGCCCCGGATCACGATGGCAAAGGCGCGCTGTCCCAAGTCAAGATCGGTAGTGATATAGGCCATATTGCCATCGCACTCGCGGATCTCGTTCGGCGCTGTCCATACCCCTGCCTGCACATAGCTGATCACCGGGATCCGGTGAATGTCTGGCTGGGCCATCTCCATGTTTGGCGCGGCTGATTGCTCAATCTCTCCGCCGTAGAGGATGTAGTCAGGCGTCACCCCGAACAGCTTTGCTGCATTCAGCAGGTTCTCACCGCTCAGGTTTGTTTTATCGCTTTCCCACTGCACCACGCTTGGCGCTTTGATGCCGAGCATTTGCGCCAGCTTCACTTGGGTTAGACCGAGGCTTTTTCGAAGCCGCCTGATCCGATCTCCTACCGATTCCACACGCATCCCCTGAAAAAATAAATATAAGTCATCTTATACCGCCTTGATAGAAGCATTCTTTCAATATACTATAAGCATACTTTTATTCAGGGGGCTGTATGACCAAGAACGAAGCCTTAAGCAAGTTCGGCGAAAAGCGAGCTGAGCAGGTCCAGCGAATGGCCGAAATGCTCAACATCAAGCGCGAAGCAATCTACCAGTGGGGTAACGAAATCCCTGAGCTGCGGGCCTATCAGATTGAGAAGTTAGAGCGTGAAGGCCTGTTACCTGTCGGCGCTGAGCGCCTTAACCAATCTGCTTGAGGCCATCATGACAGAAGCCAAAAAAACAACCACGAGAGTCAAGCGGGATCACTCCCACGCATCTGACCCTATTGACGCCGCTTATCAGCTGAGCCGCCGGTACAACATCACCGATCTGGCCCGCCTGATGGGCTCCAAGCGCCCGACCACCCTGAACAACAAGTTCAACCCTGCTTGCGAAGACCACCACCTGACCCTGTCCGAGGCAATGGCGGTGACCGAGCTAACCGGTGACAACGCCATCCTGCAGGCCTGGGCGCTGGCCCGCGGCCATACGCTGGTGGCCCTGCCTGATAGCACGGTGACCGAAGAAGAGCTGGCCGACCAGGTGATGCTGGTGGGCGAGGTGGTGGCGGCAGTGTTTGGCGAGCTGCGGGAGGCGCGGCAAGACGGGGTGATCGACCCCGTGGAACGGCAGGCCATCACGGCGGCAGTGCACCGGGCCATCAAGGAGCTGTTGAGCCTGGAAGAGTCGGTAGCCAGTCAGGTGCGCCCGTTCCCGGGGCCACATGCACAAGGAGAGAAGTGATGAAGGAAGCACAAAAAGAGTGGGCCGGCGCTGCTGTAACAGCCCGACCCGAGGTTGGTTTTCGCGGAGAAAACAACGTGAACAAGCGTACCCAACAATCGCCGAGGGCGCAAGGCAGTCGCCGCGCGTGCATCCCGCCCATGTTGCCGAAGCTGGTGGTGGGCACCCGGGGGGCCTTTCTGGTCTACAGCGGGTTGCGCATCCCGGCCACGGCCGAGCAGGTGCAACGCCATCTGGCCTGTTTGCAGCAACACCTGCAGGAGGTGGCCCATGCATCCTGAGCTGTTTATCGAGCGCAACGTGGCGCAGATCCTGACGGCGGGGGGATACACCCCGGATGTGGTGCACCCCGCAACCCAGGAGGCTCTGCGGCATTTTCGCACCACGCCGTGCTTTGCCAAGGGGCAGGCCTTTGCCAAGTGTCTGGCGGAGGGAAAGAAGATGGCCAAGTTGCTGCAACGCAAGCTGCGCCAGCAGGAGAAGGACGCCAAGAAGGCGGCCAAACCGACGCGAGTGAAGAAGGTGAGCCATGGGTGAGGTAGTCAGACTGGCGGCCCCGGTGGCCGCCCCTGTTTCGCGAGGATGCAACGTGGCCGACAACCGTCGCAGTGGGTTTGTCCTGCTGTACAAGAGCCTGAAGGAGGTGCCGTTTTACCGCGATCCGGTGCGCAAGGCGCTGTGGCTGCACCTGCTGCTGGAGGCGGCGCACGAGCGCTGCGAGGTGAGCTTCAACGGCAATCGCCTGTTGATCCAGCGTGGCCAGGTCGTAGGCTCTGCCCGTTCCCTTGGGGAGGCCTGTGGCATCTCCGAAGACAGTGCCCGCCGATCCCTGGATGCTTTCGAGCAGGAGGGGATGATCAGCCGCTCCAGCAAGCAGGGTACCCGTGGTTATACCCTGGTCACCCTGCTCAATTACGACCCTTACCAGCGCGGAGTTTCAGAACACATTGGCGCGGAGTTTCGCGCGGAGTTGCAACCCGCATCAAAGCAGGGGACGGAGGTGGTATCGCAATCTGATGGCGCGGAGTTAGGCGCGGAGTATCACGCCGAAGATCTAAACAAGATAAACAATAAAACAAACAAAGATCTTAAAGACTCTTCGTCGCAACTCGCTGACGCGACTTTCGACCAGCAGGGGGAGGGAACTGCCATCGAGGGGGTTGCCGCTCCCGAACCCAAGGCCCGGGTGATTCCCGAGGCTGCCATCCAAACCCCGAGCGGCAAGGCGTGGGGAACCGGTGATGACCTGATGACCGCGCAGTGGATGTTCCGGCGGGTGCAGTTGATCACCCCGACCGCCATTGAGCCGAACTGGGCGCAGTGGGCGAACGTGATCCGGCTGATGCGCGAGCTGGACCAGCGTAGCCACCGCGATATCTGCGAGCTGTATGACTGGGTGAGCCGGGATGCGTTCTGGTGTGCCAACGTGCTGTCGCCGCAGAAGCTGCGCCAGAAGTGGGACCAGCTGCAGGCCAAGCGCGGTAATCCATCTGGCGGCCACCAGCGCACCCTGTCCAATCTGGCGCAAGCCCAACAGCAGGCCCAGGCCCTGCGAGCCGCGGGGGTCGATTATGACGACAACACTCCCCTCTAACGTGACCAGCCTGCCCGTGAATCAGGCCACTTTGCAGGTGAGCACCGGCATGTCGATGTTCCTGGCCGATGAGCTGTTGCCGTTGATGGCCGGATGCTGGCCCGCCAGTGCCAGCCAGTTGGATGCCAATGCCCGCGGCGTGGCCATGGCCTGGGGTGTTCAACTGCGCGGGTTCACCGCCCAGCAGATCCGCGAGGCAGTGTTAGAGCTGGCCGATGACGCTGGCCGCCAGTTCGCCCCGCGCCCGGCCGAGGTCAAGGCCACCATCCTGCAGCGCAATCCGGTACCGAAGTCTGCCCCTGTGGGCCGCCAGGTCTCTTTGCGAGCCTGCGAGATGCAGGCGGAGGCCCGTGTCTATGTGCGTGATCGCGAGGTGACCGATGAGGCGGTTCAGGTCGAATTGCTGCAGGTGCAGGCCGAACTGCGCCGCGAGGGTGTGACGATTACCGGGAGGATGGGGTGATGGCTGTGACGTTCAGTGAGGCTTGTGAGCGGGACATTCGCCGCGCCCGGTATGTGCGGGTGGCTGTGTACCCGGAGGTGAAGGATTGGCTGCCGGTGCAGGTGCGCCTTGAGGTGTCGGATTGCCCGGCGCACTTGGGGTTTACCTCGCAGGCTCACCGTGCCGGGCATTACCTGGTGCAGGGGGCCGAGCTGGCGGAGGTGGTGAAGGCGGTTAATACCCTGCGCGGCCAGCAGCAGCGGCCCGTCACGCTGGAGATGATTCCATGCGCGATCTCGTGATGCCGATGCTGGCGGTGCTGTTACTGGCCGGCTTGGCGTTGTACCTGGCCGCGAATGTGTCGATGGGGGGAGAAAGATGGAATTGATGATGCAGGGGGCAGCCCCGTTGACGATGACCAGCGTGGAGATCGCCGAGCTGACCGGTAAGGAGCACAAGAATGTGCTGGCCGATATTCGCCGGATGCTGGTGGAGATTCAATCGGCTGAAAAGTCAGCCGACTATCAGGACAGCCTTGGTCGTGCTCAACCGTGCCTGTTGCTGGACAAGGACGAGAGCCTTTGTCTGGTGGCCGGTTACAGCGCCCAGTTGCGGATCCGGATTATTCGCCGCTGGCAGGAGCTGGAGCAGCAAGCCCACCAGCCCGCGATGATGATCCCCCAGACCCTGCCGGAGGCACTGCGCCTTGCTGCCGAGCTGGCCGAGCAGAAGATGGCGCTGGAACAGAAGGTGGCGATGGATGCCCCGGCGGTGGAGTTCGCCAAGCAGATCGCCAGTGTGGAGAAGGGGATCACCTTGTCGGCGTTCGCCAAGACGGTGGGCCTGGGCCCCAACACCCTGTTCGCCCTGCTGCGGGAGCGCAAGATCCTGATGAGTTGCCGCGGGGAGCGTTGGAATCTGCCGATGCAGGAGTACGTGGACCGTGGGCTGTTCGCGACCCGGGAAAGCTCCTTTGACAGCAACGGCGAGCGCCGCATCAGCTTCACGCCCTTGATCACCGGCAAGGGTCAGCAGTGGCTGGTGGAGCGGTTGATCCGTGACGGCATCCTGCGCGGGGTGGCGGCATGAGCCACAACTTGGCGATGTTGCCATCGGCCGATCGGCAACGCATTGAGTTGATCAAGCAGGCGCACCTGCTGGTCTGGCGCCGGCGGCGCAATGAGATCGGGCGTGAGGTCGTGGTGGCCGCCATCGATGAGGTGGATGAAGAGCACCGTGAGTGGTTTCGCCAACAGTTGAATGCGATCAGGGGGCAAGCGTGAGCGCAGGAAGCGCCGTGTTTGTCGAAGCACTGGGGCTGGCCCTGGTACCGCTGGGCGACAGCCTGCCGGCGGTGAGGCGTCAACTGGCTGGCAAGCCGGTGCGCCTGGTGCGCGATCAGGGGGCTGACCTGCTGGCCCAGTTCCCTGAGCTGGTGTCGGCCCTGGCCTGCGCCGCAGTGGTCAATGCCGCCGGTGGGGAGCTGCTGACCGCCAATGCCACGGCTTGCGTGATAGCCGATGGCTGCATTGGGGAAACCGTCACTGCAGAGGTGGAGGGGGTCCATCTGCCTTTGTGCTGGCATCACGACAACGAGCACCGCAATGGGCAGTTACCGATCCGCCTCGCCGATGTGGCCGGGTGGCTGGCGCAGCTTGTGCTGCAGCGGGTCGCTGGCTGGTGTGGGGTGGCCGCTGCTGACCTGACTGCCCGGGATCTGTGCTGGTGGGCGACCGTCTACAAGGTGCTGCCTTCATTACCGGATCCGCTGCTGCGCTCTGCCTGTCGCCTGGCACCCATCGAACCGGATCGGAAGTGGTCGCCCCGCGGTAACCGGGAGACCGATGCCCGCTATCGTGATCATCGCCTTGAGGTGGCAGAGCGCGATCCGCTGGCTGATCTGCGGGCTCGCATCAATGCCAAACCAGCTATTCGTCAGATCGACCCAGAACCCGCGGCCCTCCACCTGGGCAGGCCCAAGCGCCAGCGCTGGGAGTGTGCAGCCTACCTGGCCTTTGTCCGGCAGTTGCCCTGTGTGGTGACTGGCCAGCGCGAGGGCATCGAGGCGCACCATGTCGTAGGTCACGGTATGAGCGTGATGGGCAGCAAGGCGCATGATCTGATGGTGTTCCCACTCGCCCACCAGCCACACATGGAGTTGCACCGGATCGGGTGGAAGGCCTGGGAGGCCCAGCACGGTTCGCAGTTGGAGCACGTGATCAACACATTGGAGCTGGCATGCTCCCTGGGAGTGTTCAATGCCAAAAGCTGATTCATGGACAGTGACCCTGCCATGGCCCCCTTCAACCAACCGGATCTGGCGCAATGTGGCCGTGAGCGGTAAGCCCAGAACCCTGCTGAGCCAGGAGGGGAGGGTTTATCGCAAAGCTGCGGCCGATGCCTGTCTGGCTGCCAAGTTAGCCGGCAAGCAGATTCCCGATCGGCTGGCCCTGCGGCTGGTGGTGCAGGCCCCTGACCGGCGAGCCCGGGATCTGGATAACACGGTGAAGGCGGTGCAAGACGCCCTAACCCACGCCGGGGTGTGGCTGGACGATAGCCAGATCGACCGGTTGCTGGTGGAGCGCGGGCCAGTAGTGAGAGGGGGAATGGTGTCGGTAACGGTGGAGGTGATGAGTGCGCTTTGAATATGCAATTACCGTAGGGGATCCGCGTTCTGTGATGCTGCAGGCCTATCAGGCCCAGTCAACGGGGCGTTCTCATCTGACAAAGAGTGATGTGATGACGGCATTGGGAATGGTTCAGAAGCACAATGGTGCCGGCATGGCGCTGGTGATGGCGCGTTACTGCAAAGACCTAGGGGATGCCAAGAAGGCCCTGCTAGCTGTGCAAGCCGAGTGCACCAAGATTGCCCCCCGCTATGTGGGGGCCAACAAGGAACGTGGCCATGGCATGGCCTTGCGCCGGGTGGCCGAGCTGGCCCTGGAACACTACTGCCGCACTGCTGACACTCCTGGGGCTTCCTGTCACCCGCAGTTCTGCCGGGGGCGGGGAGTGATCCGCGACCTGGAACTGAGCCGCCTGCACGGCAAGGCGATTGATAAGGTGTGCCCACGCTGTGGTGGTACCGGGCTACGCCCCATCCCGGGTACTCAGATCAGACGCGCCATTGAACCGTTGGCTGGTGGACTGACCCGTGGGCAATGGGAGCTGGGCTGGTATCCGCTCTATCTGGCCGTGCTGGATTGGTGCCACCAGCAGGAGTCAGCGGCGCAGGCGCGCTATTGGTATACGACGCGGTAAGTCACTTGCCCCTAGAACCCCGCTTCGGCGGGGTTGTTGCTTGTGCAGGTGAGGGTGGCTTGACGGCCACCTGCAATTTTGTGTAGGCTGATTGCCAACGATGGAAGACTGCACCCGAAAGGTTGCGGTCTTTTTTGTTTCTTGCTCTCAAACCTCGGCTTAGCCGGGGTTTTTTCGTTTCTGGGGTGGATTCATGAATCAAGGACATGAGCAGATCGCTACCACTGTGGTCGGTGAAGCTGCGAAATCTGCCCCTCCTGTAGCGGTGGTGAGTATGTCGTGGGCTGGTGTCTCTTTGAATGACTGGGTGCTGATCGCGACGCTTGTGTGGCTTTCGGTTCAGATCGGCTGGTTTATCTGGTCGAACATCATCAAGCCACGCGCCAAGCAGGTGGGGTAGGCATGACAAAAGTACGAATTGCCATAGCGGCGCTCACTCTCAGTGCTGCCGGCTTTGTGGGGATCCTGAATCGGGAGGGGTTTGAGCCGACGGCTTACCCCGACCCCGTACACGGTACCAAGCTCCCCACTATCGGCTTTGGGAGCACCGAAGGGGTCAAGATGGGTGACACCATCACGCCCGTCGCCGCGGTGAACAGGAGCCTTCGGGAGGTGCGGGTGTTCGAGAATGCCCTTAAGGCCTGCATCAAGGTGCCACTCCACCAGTATGAGTTCGACGCCTATGTCGAGCTCTCCCACAACATCGGTCCCGGCGCCTTCTGCCGATCCACCATCGTGAAGCGCCTGAACGCTGGCGACTACCCCGGGGCCTGCGAGGCGATCCTGCTATTCAAGCGTTCCGGCAACCAGGACTGCTCGGTACCGGGGAACCGGGTATGCCCCGGGCTCTGGAAAGACCGGCTGCGCCTCAATGCGAAGTGCAAGGGAGGCGCATCATGAGCGAGTTCATTAGAATTTCCCCGGTCCTGGAGAAGGCAGACGGTATGCTGTTTTTCGCGTGCCCTGGCTGCAAGATCCTGCACGGCGTGAACATCGAGCGTGATGGCCGTCCGCGCTGGACTTGGAATGGAAGCGCCTTGCATCCCACGTTTTCCCCATCGGTCCTGGTGCAGTATCCGTGGCGTCTGCTGGAGAGTGGCGAGCGTGAGCAGATCGTTTGCCACTCTTTCGTCACTGATGGGCGCATCCAGTTTATGGATGACTGCACCCATCACCTGGCCGGGCAGACTGTGGCCATTCCTCCACTAGAGGACGCTGAATGATGCCCGCCGACCTGTTCCGCCGTGCCCTGCCCTACCTGGTGGCCCTTGCCATCGCCCTGTGCGCCCTGTGGGGCGCTTATCGTCATGGCGTCAACGTGACCGACACCGCCTGGCAGTCGAAGTGGGACAAGCAGGCCCTGAAGCTGGCCGAGGCTAAGGCCAAGGCCATCGAGCTGGTGCGCGAGGAAGAGCAGCGCAGACAAGCCGCCATTGACGGAGTGAGACAACATGCAGAACAACAGATTGCCCGGGCTGAAGCTGACGCTGCTGCTGCCGATGCTGCTGCTGACAGCCTGCGCGAGCAAGCCAAGCGACTGGCAGCCCGAGCAAGTCAGTGCGCCAGCAATCCCCACGCTACCCAGCGAGGCGAGGCAGCAGCCCAGCCCAGCGTGGTGCTCGCCGACGTGCTCGGCAGGGCTGACCAAAGAGCGGGTGAGCTGGCAGCAGCTTATGACCGAGCTCGAGCATCAGGATTAGCCTGCGAACGGGCTTACCAGTCTCTGGTTAAGGAATAGGATGCCACCGAAACGGATGAAGCCATGCCGTCACCCCGGTGGCTGCCCAGCCCTAACTGCTGACCGTTCCGGCCTGTGCGATGCGCATCGCGTTTCGGGCTGGGTGGCGCACCAGGCGGGAAAATCGCGGCACCAACGAGGGTATGGCAAGGAGTGGGACAAGCTCCGCCGCATCATCTTGGTGCGGGACAACTACCTGTGCCAAGCCTGCATCAGGACAGGGGTCTATACCCAGGCCACCACGGTTGACCACATCAAGGCCAAGACCCACGGCGGAACGGACGACCATGCGAACCTTGAGAGTCTTTGTGCTCCTTGTCATGGTGCCAAGACCGCCCGCGAGCGACTGAAAAGCCGGTGAAATGGCCTGAGTTTGAGGTGCTGACCGGAAAACATGCCCTTTTGATGCCACCCCTTTGAGATCCTTTTCGGGATCCAACCTGACCCATTGAATCCAGGCCGGGCGCGGACTAGGCGGGGAGGGGGTGGTCAAATCCCTACAGCTTTTCGCCCCTTAGTACCGCCGCCCAGGGATTTTTACACGGGCGGGAAATAAGAAAAATTTTCCAGCGTGATGTCACGGCCACCGATTGAGGTGGTGGCGTGATGTCACACGAGGTGCGTTTATGACAAGAGCCGCAGGGGGAGGCCGCCCGACTGGCGGAGATCTGCCGGCGGTTGCCTCCGACCAACTGATCACCAGGGCGCCCCCTGTTCCCGAAGATTTGCAAGACTCCGCCCCCGCCGCTGCTTTGTGGAAGCAGACCATCAAGATCCTGATCAACCGCAAACAGCTCACCGGAGATCACCTGCCGCTGGTGCTGGCCTATTGCGACTCGTTCGATCTGTATCTCACCGCCAAGAAGATGATCAAGGAGGACGGGATCACCACGCCGACCGAGAGCGGCATCAAGAAGCACCCGGCGGTCGCTGTGCGTCAGGATGCGCTGTCTACCCTGGTGCGGGTCGGTAGTCTGCTTGGTCTGGACCCGACCAGTTACCGCCGGCTGATGGGCGGTGGCGGAGGCGGCGACCCCGAGGGGGACAATGAATTTAGGACCTTCTGATCATGGCCGCCAATCCGAATGTCAACGCCGCGAACAAGTACGCCCGCGACGTTGTCTCGGGTCGAATCACCGCCGGGCTCTATGTTCGGCAGGCCTGCCAGCGCCACCTGGACGATCTGGAGAAGGCCAAGGATAAAGCCTATCCGTACAGGTTCGACATCGCCGCCGGCGAGCGGGCCTGCAAGTTCATACAACTGCTTCCCCACACCAAGGGGAAATGGCGGCGCCTGCCGCTGGCCCAGCGCCGTATCACCCTGGAGCCGTGGCAGCTGTTCTTTCATGCCTGCGTCTACGGCTGGAAGCGCAAGAAGGACGGCCTGCGCCGGTTTCGGCGGGCGGCCCTGTTCGTGCCGCGCAAGAATGGTAAGTCCATCGTCGCGGCCGGGAACGGGCTCTACATGTTCGCCGCCGATAACGAGCCGGGCGCCGAGGTGTATTGCGGGGCGACGACCGAGAAACAGGCGTGGGAGGTGTTCAAGCCAGCCCTGCAGATGACGCACCAGTTACCCAACCTGCGTCGTCATTTCGGTGTCATGGTCGCCGCCAAGAAGATGATGCGCCAGGATGGCTCTGTGTTTGAACCCATCATTGGTAACCCCGGCGATGGCTCCAGTCCCCACCTGGCGATTGTCGATGAGTACCACGAGCACGACACCGCCGAGCTGTTCGACACCATGGACACCGGTATGGGGGCCCGTGAACAGCCGCTGATGCTGGTCATCAGTACGGCGGGCTTTGACCCGACCGGTCCCTGCAAACAGTTCTGGGACGAGTGCGTCAAGATGCTCGCGGAGGTCGAACCCGATGACGAGCTATTTGCACTCATCTACACCCTGGATGATGGGGATGATCCCTACAGCATCGAGGCCCTGCGCAAGGCCAACCCCAATTTTGGCGTGTCGGTGTTCGAAGATTACCTGGCGGCCCAGCTGCTGCGCGCCAAGCGTAGCGCCCGCAATCAGACCAAGTACCTGATCAAGCACTGCAACGTCTGGACGACCGCCGCCGTCACCTTCTTCAACTTCGGCCACTGGCAAGCCGCCGGTGACACGACGCTGAGGATAGAGGACTTCATCGGTTGCCCCTGCTGGTTCTCGCTCGACCTGGCCAGCAAGCTCGACGTCTGCTCCATGGTGATCGTATTCGCCCGCTACGAGTCGGACGGCCAGCTCCATTACTACCTGTTCAGCCGCCACTGGCTGCCGGAGGAGACGGTCAACGACCCGGACAACCGCAACATGGCGCGCTATCAGGAGTGGATCGCTACCCCTTGGCACAACAGCGGAGGGGTGGCCCTCAATGCCACCGATGGCGCCGAGATAGATTTCGGCGAGATCGGGGGAGAGGTGATCGGCCTGGCGAATGTCTACTCGCCCCGCGAGGTGCCGCACGACCCATGGAACTCGGCGCAGCTCGCCCAGCAAATCGCGGCGGCCGGCTGGCTGCCGGTGGCGATCCCGCAGACCACGGCACACCTCAGCGCGCCGATGAAGGAGATCGAATCGGCGATCGCCTCCGGGCGCCTGCACCATGACGGCAATCCGGTGCTCAACTGGATGATCTCCAACGTCATGGCGAAGGAGGATGCCAACGAAAACGTGTTCCCTCGCAAGGGGAATCGCGACGCCAAGATCGACGGCGCCGTCGCGGCCATCATGGCCGTGGGCCGCGCCATGCTCAACAAGGGCGAGTTTATGAGCCCCTATGCAGATGATGACTATGACCCGACTGATGCGCGTCTTGATTGACGCAGCGCTGCTGCTCGGCCTCTGCCTGATTGGCGCAGGGGCCTACTTCACCTATGGCCTCGGCCCCGCCCTGTTGCTGGTCGGTGGCTTGCTGATAGGGCTGGCCCTGCTGGTCGTCCTGGTAATTTTGAAACGATGGGGAGACCGCCATGCTCGGGATGTTGCTCGGGAGTGAATCGCGCGCAGAGGTGCTGTCCTCGTCAGATCCGGCGCTGGCCGAATGGTTTGGCCTGGCCCCGATGACTGACAGCGGCATCGCCGTTACCGCCAAAACTGCCATGCGCCTGGCGGCGGTCTATGCCTGTGTCCATCGGCTATCGAGCAACATGGCCCAGCTCCCGCTTCATGTAATGCGCCGGGACGGTAGCAACGTGGTGGACGGCAACGATCATCCTGCCCACGCCCTGCTCTCCACCTCGCCCAACCAGTGGCAATCCAGCTACGACTGGCGCGAGCAGGCCCAGCAGGTGGTGCTGACCAATGGCAACGCCATCACCCGGTTGCGCCGTGACCGGCGTGGTCAGCTGATCGAACTGGATTTGTTCGAGCCGGAGCACATCGGCGAGCCTGTCAGGGGTGCCTCCGGTTGGTATTACCCCGCTTACGACGCCCAGGAGCAGCGCTGGTTTGCACTGCCGATCTATGACGCCGCCCACATCAAGGGATTTGGCGGCAGCCGCTACTGGGGAATGAGCCCGATCCGCTACCACGCCGAGACCATTGGCCTGGGCCTCGCGGCCAAGAAATATGGCTCGCAGTTCTTCGGTGGCGGTGGTCGCCCCTCCGGCATTCTGATCGACAAAACCCCCAACGCTGTTGGCGATCTCGGCAAGCAACACCGCGCCAACCTGAAATCTGCTTGGAAAGAGGGCGGTATCGGCAAGGGTAGCGGCCGCACAGCCCTGCTCTCGGGAGATCTGGACTACAAGGCGATCACCATCTCGCCGGAAGAGGCGCAATTCCTCGACACCCAGAAGATGAACCGCAGCGAGATCGCCGGGCTGTTCAACGTCCCCAGCCACATGATCAACGACCTGGAGAAGGCGACCTTCTCCAACATCAGCGAGCAGGCCATCCACTTCGTGCGGCACAGCATCATGCCCTGGGTGGTGCGCTGGGAAATGGAGCTCAACCGCAAGCTGTTCACGGACATGGAGCGGCGGGCGGGCTACTACGTCAAGTTCAACCTGGCCGGTCTGCTGCGCGGTACTGCCAAAGAGCGGGCCGAGTTCTATCACTACGCCATCACCGATGGCTGGATGTCCCGCAACGAGGTCCGTCTGCTCGAAGATAAGAACCCGAGGGATGGGCTGGACGAGATGCTGGTCTCTGTCAACGCGAGCAAGCTGATCGGCGATAAAGACAAAAACACCAACGACGAGGTTAAAGATGACCCAAGCAACAGCGACCAGTGATCGGGAGCGACGCTTCTTCCGCTGCGAGGTGCGCGCCGATCCCGGTGTAGAGGGGCAGGGGGCCAAGATCATCGGCTATGGCGCCACCTTCAACAGCCTGAGCGAAAACCTCGGCGGCTTTCGCGAGATCATCAAGCCCGGTGCCTTCGACAGCGTGATGCAGGACGATGTGCGCGGGCTGTTCAACCACGACCCCAACTTTGTGCTGGGCCGTACCAAGAGCGGCACTCTGCGTCTGACCCTGGATGACACCGGGCTGCGCTACGAGATCGACGCCCCTGACACCCAGACGGTGCGGGATCTGGTGCTGGCCCCGCTGCAACGGGGAGACATCGACGGTAGCTCGTTCAACTTCAGGGTGGCCCACGATGGCGAACGTTGGTACTACGACGATGACGGCCTGCTGATCCGCGAGATCACCAAGTTTGCCCGCCTCTACGATGTCGGCCCGGTAGCCTTCCCGGCTTACCCGGATTCTGCCGCTGCCTCCCGCTCCATGCAGGATTACCTGGCCACCGAGAGCCGCGCCCAGATAGAGCAGGATCGCCTGCGACGGGAGCGAGAATTGAAGCTGATCGGCGCCTGACCGCGCTGTAAACCCTGACCCGCTTCGGCGGGTTTTTTGTTGTCCTAACGGAGCAGATGCCCCATGAAATTGAATGAAATGAAGCAGAAGCGCGCCACCATCGCCGGTCAGATGCGCAAACTCAACGACGAGAACAGCGAGAAGCGCTGGGATGACTCCCTGACCAAGCAGTGGGGGGATATGAGTAAGGAGCTGGACGATCTGGATGCGTCCATCGCCAGAGAGGAGCGCCTGCTCAAGCTGGATTCTGACGACCTCAACGACAACCCAGAGCGCCGCTCTCTGATCGACACCAACACCAGTGTTGCCGAGGCTCGCCAGCTGAAGGTACTCGATACTGTGCTGCGTGGCGGGTTTGATGCGCTCGACGGCGAGCAGCGTCAGCTGTTCAAAGAGATGCGCGCCCAGGTGACCAATGATGATGCCAAGGGTGGCTTCACCGTGCCGACCGAGTTCCGCAACCGGGTGGTCGAAACCATGAAGGCGTTCGGCGGCCTCGCCAATATCGCCACTGTGTTCGAAACCGACAGCGGCAACCCCATCACCTGGGTTACCACCGACGGCACCCTCGAAGAGGGGGTGATGGTCGGTGAGAATCAGGAGTCTACCGAAGATGACGCGGAGTTCGGCCAGGTAAGCATCGGGGCCAAGAAGATGACCTCCAACATCGTCAAGATCTCCGACGAGCTGCTGCAGGACAGCGGTGTCGATATCACCGGGTTGGTTGCCCGCCGCCTCGGTTCCCGCCTGGGGCGTGGCGAGGCCAAGCAGCTGATCAGTGGCAGTGGTGCTGGCAACAACATCAAGGGTCTGCTCAATCAGGTCACTGGCGGTGTGACTTCGGCGGCATCCGGTTCACTCTCCCATGCCGATTTGCTCGATCTCAAGCACGCGGTGGATCCGGCTTATCGTCTCGCCACCGCTCGCTGGCTGTTCAACGATAACACCCTGCTCGGTCTCAAAAAGATGAAGGATGGCGATGGCCGCCCGCTCTGGCTGCCGGACGTGGCCGGTGTAGCCCCTGCTACCATCGACGGCGACCAGTACCAGATCGACCAGGGGATGCCTAGCGTGGCAGCAGGGGCCAAGGCCGTGGCTTACGGCGATTTCAGCTACTTCCAGATCCGCCGCGTCAAGGGCATGGCTCTGCGCCGCCTGGCCGAGAAGTATGCCGAATTCGGTCTGGTCGGTTTCCTGATGTTCCATCGCTTCGACGCCCTGCTCGAAGATACCGCCGCCGTCAAGGCGCTGGCCATCAAGGCATAACCAATGCCGGGGCATGGCCCCGGCTTGTTTGAGTCGATGTATAGGAGTGCGTTATGCACGTGATTCTTACGACCTCGCTGTTTGGCGAACGGAGCGGCAACGCCGGGGATCCCCTGACCGTTGCCAACCAGGCGGAGGCGGACGAGCTGGTACAAGCCGGGATCGCCAGATACGCCACCGATGGCGATGCCGAGCCCAGCAAGAAACCGACAAGCAAGGGTAAGGGAGGCAGCCGTGCCGCTGCTTGATGTGGTGCTGCTGAAAAAGCAGCTTCGCCTGGACGCCGACGACAGCGCCGAAGATGTGCTGTTGGGGGTGTACCTGGGGGCGGCAGAACAAGCCGCCGCCAACTACATGGGCCGCCAGCTCTATGCCTCCGGTGATACGGTGCCCGACACCGACAGCTACGGCCTGACCCTAGATAACCAAGCGGTTGTCGCGGCCATCCTGATGCACGCTGGCCAGCTGTATGAGAACCGGGAAACCATCATCACCGGCACCATCGTCAGCGAGGTTCCGCTGGCCTATGCCCATTTGCTGGGCCCGTACCGAATTCTGTATCCTGAGTTGTGAGGGATTGATCACTGTTCCATGGTGCATTTACATTGAATGCGATTGGTTTCAAACGATATCCTACTTACCTTTGTTCTAGAGGAGGATAGGATGAAAAAGTGTCTTTCGGTGGCAGTGGCTGTTGGCTTAAGTGGATGTGTTACCTCCCCTGCGGATATGCCTATTAACCCATCAGATAGAGAGTTCTCTCAAATCTATGATGTTCCTAACATGTCAAAGGGACAGATTTATGAGGGCTCTCTGAAGTGGATCGCTGAAAACTTTAAATCAGCCAAGTCGGTCATCGAGTATCAAAATGCTGCTGATGGAGTCTTGATTGGCAATGGCATGATCAATTATCCATGTGCCGGCTTCGAATGTATTGGTAAGGCATCCTGGAGAGTTAAGTTCACGATGAAGGTTGAGACTAAAGACGGCAAGTTTAAAACAGACTTTAAAAACCTTCTTCTCGACATGCCTGCAACTGTCAGTGAATTTGGGTCGTATCCCGCCATGGAACTACCGATTCAAACTCGAGGGGATCTGGATGCTGTGAAACCTAAGCTTCTTGAGTTTGGTGATGAAATGAAGAGTAGCTTCACCGCCAGTCGTTCAGACTGGTAACTTAATCAGCAACATAAACCCGCCATCATGGCGGGTTTTTTATTGCCGGAGGAAACATGCCTGCAGGCCGCTTGCGAGACCGTATCACCCTGCTTACTCGCCAGTCTGGTCGTGATGCCGTTGGCCAGCCTCTCAATGGCTGGGATGAATCCAGCCCCATCTGGGCGGATGTGCAGATGATTGGCGGGCGCGAGCAGCTCCGTGCCGGTCGAGAGGTGAGTGAGGGGCAGTACAGCATCCGCATTCGCCACCGTCCCGGCGTGACCACCACGCAGCGCATCCGGCTGGCGGTATCGGGTGAAGTTCTGGACATCAAGCTGGCTCAGCCAGACCAGCGCCGCGCCTGGCTGACCATCACCGCCGAGAGGGTCGACCCATGACCACTTCGTTCGATGTGTCCGGCTTCGATGAGCTGGAAAGCCAACTCGCCAACCTGGATTTGGCCGTGCAGAAGAAGGTGCTGCGGGAAGTGGCCCGCACCTCGGCGCAACCGGTGCTGGCCGATACCCGGTCGCTGTACGAACAGAACTGGGACCACGACACCGGCCAGCTTGGCGAGAGCATCAAACTGCGGGTCAGCATTCCGCGCAATCCCACCTGGGCCGATGTGGTGGCCTCGGTCGGGGTGTTCAAGAACTACAAGGTGCAGGTGGCGGCAGGCAAAGCCATTGACGCCCCGGTGTATGCCTATTGGCTGGAACACGGTACTCGCGAGCACAGCCTCGCCTCGGGGGCCAGCCTCAAGAAGCACAGCGATTCGGCCAAGGCGCAGAAGCGCGCTCACCTGCGCCGCGACCGCCCAGGGCAAGAGATGCTTATTCACCCCGGCATCGAAGCGCGCCCCTTTATCCGTCCGGCATTTGACCGCCATATCGAGGATGCGCTCGAGATCCAGCGCACCACGCTGTCAGCGGCCATCGACAAGGCATTGCGATGATTTTCAGAGAAGCGTTTCACCAGCTCATCAGCGGCGCTCTGGGCATTGAGCCATACCCCGACACCGTGCCTCAAGAGGCCGCGCTGCCGGCGGCGGGCTACTTCCTCACCTCACCGGTGCAAGCTGCCCGCACCCTGGAGGGTGGGATCACCCTGCAGAGTCACAACTGGCAGATCGACCTGTATTCCACCCGCCGCACCCAGCTGGATGAGCTGGCCAACCGGCTTGCCGCCCTGGACGGCACCACCACCGATCAGTTTCAACGGGTGACCGTGCTCGATGCGCGGGACGCTAAGAGCGAGGGCGGCAGCGAGCTGCACGCCATCGTTGAGATCCAAACCACCAACAGGAGAAACAGAGCATGACCCCTCCAGCATCCCCGCAAGACGCCGTTCTAGGCGCCGGCACCCTGACCTACTTCAAGGAGAAGGGCGCCGCCACGGAATTCCAGCAGGTGCCTGGCACTATCTCCATCGGTCAGGTCGGCGAGAAGACCCCGACTCTGGAGCAAACCACCCTGGAGGACACTTCCAAACGCTATATCGCCGGCCTGTTCGATGGCCCGGACAAGGAGTTCAAGGGTAAAGCCTATGACGCCGACGTAGGTCAGCAAGCGTTCTTTGCTGCCGCACGGGCGCGAAAGATCGTCATCATCCAGCACGAGTGGCCTGACAAGGTGACCGCCGAGTATGAGGTGGTGCTGCTGGGTTATATGCGCGATGAGACTGGGGGTGACAAGACTATCGATTGGGTGGTGCCGTGCAAGCAAAACGGCCAAGTGACCTGGGGCAAGAAGGTGGGGGCGTAATCGAACATGACAGCGAAGAAACCCAAGGGTACCACCGTCACGGCGCTGGCCCTGCTCAACAAGTTGGCCTATCGCCATGAGCGCGTCCCGGCTCCCGAGTTTGGGGATGGCATGGAGATCATCGTGCGTGAGATGTCCGTCGCCGGCCTGCAGGATTACCAGCAGCGCAACTTTGACCCACTCAGCGGCCACCCCCTGATCGACAACCCGTTCCAGTGGATGGTCTCCCTGCTCGTGGCCTGTATGGTCAACGAGGACGGAGATCCGTTGGCGACCCAAGACGATGTGCCGCAGCTGATGGACGCCATGCCCATATCCCTGGTTGACCGGCTGCTGCCGGTGGCCAAGCGCCTCAACCACATGGGCGAGAAGGCACTGGAGCAGGAAAAAAACGAATAAGCGCCAGCGACACCATGAAGCTGGTGATCCGCCTGGCGCTGGATCTACACAAGAGCATCACGGAGATCATGGCCTTGCCGGTCTCCGAATTGAATACCTGGCTGGCGTGGTATTGGCTTGAGCACGAACGTCTGCACCCCACCCCGAAAGACCCCGACACCATCACACCAGAAGAGTCCCGGCTTGCCGTCAAGGCGCTGCTTGGGTAAGGAGCCCCCATGGCCGTACTTCGTTCCCTGGTCACCACCCTGGGGCTCAATGCTGCACAGTTTCGCAGCGAGCTGAAACGTTCCCGAGACGACTTCACCAGCTTTGGCGGCAGCATCGTCACCGGTGCCAAGGCGGTGGCCGGTGGCGTTCAGGCCACGATCGCGCAGATATTCAGCCTGCGCAGTGCGCTGATTGCCCTCGGCTCGGGGGCTGCCCTCGCGGGCATCAAGGCCGCGTACAGTTCGCTGGACCAGACTGCCCAGCTCGGCCGCAACGTGGGCATTGCCGCGCAGCAGTGGCATGCCTACGCCCAAGCCGCAGAGTGGGCGGGCTCCAGTAGTGAGCGGCTGGCGGATGTGATCAAAGATCTTAACGTCAAGATCGCCGACGCCGCAAAGACCGGTGGCGGCCCCATGGCGGACTTCTTCAAGCAGATCGGCCAGTCGGCGCAGTCTTGGGCGGCCCTCTCGCCGGACGAGCAACTGCGCCGCTTCACCGCCGAGCTGCAGAAGATGAGCGCCAGCGATGCGCGATTCTGGCTCGATGAGCTGAACGATGCCGCCGCCGAGCTGTTCGATACCCTCTACACCCGCAACGGGGAGCTGCTGACTTTTGCTGACAGCATCGAGGCGATGGGGATGGCGCTGACTGGTGGCCAGTTCGCCGCCGTGCGCGATGCCCGTCTCGAACTGGATCGACTGGTGTCGGTAATGGGGGCGCTCTGGCAGCAGGTCAAGGCCAGTATGGCTCCGGCCGTGGCCGAGGGTTCCCGTCTGATCAGGACGTGGATCACCGACAGTGCCGAGGCCAAGGGTGGGTTTGCCGAGCTTGGCAAAAGTATTGCGCTCTATGTGATAGATGGAGTGAAAAGCGCGACTATTGCTCTTGAGCAACTGATGCATACGACTGAGCTGATGTTATCCAAGGCGTCAATGCTGACAGGGATTGGGGTAGATGATGCAACCCGAAACCAGTACATGAAGGCAGCGATAGCTTACAGTAACGCAAAAATGGAGTACGACGCTTCTGTGCGTGAGTATGAGACTATGGGGAGTCCAGATTCTATGCTGCCAACGCTGGACAAACTGGGCACGTCGATGCAGTTAGCTAAGTCTGACATGGAAGCATTTCTCAATGCTGGGTCATTAGCGAACTTCAATCCCATCTATGAAAATCTTGACTTACTGACCCAAAAAATATTGCACTCGGTGACGACTGCCGGTGATGGCGAGGCGCCTTTGCCTGCGCCTGGCGCTGGCCGCCCGGTCGGGGTGGTGGCGATCCCGGATGCCCCCAAGGCACCGAAGAAAGCCAAGGCTCCCAACTATGCCGCGGTCGATTCTTTCCGGGAGGAAACCGCCCAGATCTCCCGCGAGCTGGCCAAGCGCCAGGCGCTGCTGGAAAACAGCAATGCCGCCCTGGCGGGAGTTGATCAGCAGTGGTATGACGCCCGCGCGGCGCAGGCCCAGGAGGCCTATGGCGCCTCGATTATCGAAGAGTCAAGCCGTTGGCAGGATGCCCAGGCCCGCCTGCAGCAGCAGTATGCCAGCGCCTATGATGCGGCTGCCGGCAATCACGAACTGCAGATGCAGCTGCAAATGGAGCAATACGGTGCCCGTGAGCAGCTGGAGCAGGATCACCAGGCCCGCCTGTTGCAGATCGAGAACGACCGGGTCAACAAGCAGCGCGAGTACCAGGCCACGGTTGCGGCCGAACTGCTGAGTTTCACCCAGCAGCAGATGAGCATCACCACCTCGGCGATGCAGCAGGCAGGCATGGAGCACACTGGCGTCTACAAGGCGCTGTTTGCCATGCAGAAGGCCGCCGCCATTCCGTCGATCATCGTGTCGACCGAAGAGGCCTCGGCCAAGGCACTGGCGGCATTCCCCCCGCCGTACAGCCTCGGCCTCGCCGCCAGCGTCAAGGCGATGGGATATGCCTCGGCGGGGATGGTGGCGGGGCAGGCCATCGCCGGCATGTTCGACAAGGGCGGGTACATCCCGGCCAACCAGTTCGGCATCGTGTCTGAGCTCGGCGATGAGTTCGTCAACGGCACCCTGGTGCGCGGCCCGGCCAACGTGACCAGTCGCCGCGACAGCGCCGCCATTCTGGAGCGGGCGGCAGGTCAGGGCGGGGGCGATGGTGGGGTGACGATCATCCAACATCTGGCGGTGTCTGGTGCCGGCGATGCGGCCCTGGCCCTCGCCTGCGAGCAGGCCGCGCGGCAAGGCGCAGAAGCGGGCGCCAGGCAGGGTTATCAGATGGTGGTTGAGGATGTGTCTAGCTACGGCCAGATCCGCAAACTGATAGGGTAAGGACGTATGGCTGAGGTGATTGATTGGCCGGTGGACTTGATCCCCGGTGAGATGAGCTTGGGGCTGGAGAGCATGACCCGATCCTTTGAGTCCCCCTGGACGGGCTCGGTGCAGACGGTCGAAACCCCTGGTTCGAAAGTCGTGATGCAGGTCAGCTTCAAGGGGTTGCCCGTGGACAAGGCCCGGCGGCTGGAGGCGTTGGTCTTCTCCCTGGATGGGCAGGCTGGCAGGGTGCGCCTCTGGGACTTCGGGGCTCGGCTGGTCGGTAGTCCCCAGCCGGTGCGCGGCGTCCCGGTCGTGACGGAAGCGCTGGCGATGCGCAAGATGTTTACCAGTCGCGGCTGGACGCCGGGCACCAAAGTTTTACAGGTCGGCGACTGGATCCAGATCGGTGATGAGCTGAAGCGGGTGCTGGCCGATGTCACCTCCGACCTGACCGGTGGCGCATTGATCCGGGTCGCCCCCATGCTGCGTGGCGACTACCCCTCCGGCACCCCTCTTTTGGTGAGCCGTCCTAGCGGGGTGTTCATGTTGCGGGACGACAAGGCGGTGACCTTTCAGCGTTCCCCCGGTGTGTTTACCGATGTGTCCCTGTCCTTCGTGGAGAGCTTCTACCCATGATCGTTGGCCTTGATCCCGATGTGATCGCCGCGCTGAACCAGCCCCACGTCTCGGCGCTCTATGCGCTCAAGCTGGATCTTGTAAGCGGCGTCAGCCGCGTTCACTCCGGCCTTGGACCATTGGTGATCGGCGGGGAAACCTACTACGGCGTGGGCTCCATGGGGTCGGTCGGCCCCCAGAAAGAGCAGCTTTCCACCTCGCCGACCAAGCTGACGGTGGCCCTGGGCGGCCTGGACGACAGCATGCTGGCCGAGGTGATGCGCGAGCGCATCGTGGATCGAATGGCCTGGCTGTTCCTGGTGGTGATCGGCCCCGATGGGGTGCCACTAAATGCCAGCCTACAGTTCAATGGGCGGATCGCCCAGACCCCCATCAAGGCCGGCAAGACCAACACCATTCAGCTCACCATCTCCAATATCTTCGAGGATTGGCAGAAGGGGCTGAACCTGCGTTGCACCGACGAGAGTCACCGCCGCCTTTACCCCAATGATCGC
Organism: Aeromonas sp. D3; assembly: GCF_027705025.1. NCBI lineage: Bacteria > Pseudomonadati > Pseudomonadota > Gammaproteobacteria > Aeromonadales > Aeromonadaceae > Aeromonas > Aeromonas sp. D3. The sequence continues at coordinate 47,598 of NZ_JAPDBE010000017.1, forward strand.
TTCTTCCGCTACCAGAACGAGATGGCCGACAAGTCTATTTTCTGGGGCTCGAAGAAGGACGCCCCCGGCTTCGTTTATAAGGACTGACCATGCGCCATCCAGACTGGCAACTCCGCATCATCCAGTGCATTCAGGCCGCCTCCGAGCGGCCTTTTTGTTGGGGTGAAAACGACTGCTGTTTGTTCGTGGCGGATGTCTGTCTGGCCGCCTGTGACAAGGACCCCGCCGCCGCCTATCGCGGCCGCTACAGCACGGAGCTAGGCGCCAAGCGGGTGCTGGCCAAGACCCACGGCAGCATCGCCGCCGCCCTCGATGCGCTGTTTGAGCGGGTGCCGGTGACCATGGCTCAGCGTGGCGACGCCCTGGTGTTCGAGGGGCCACAAGGCCAGACCGCTGCCGTGATGTGGGCGGGGCAGGTATGGGCCATGACCGAACAGGGAGCCCGTCCCATCCCCGATGTCGTTCCCCTGTCAGCCTGGAGAGTCGAGTAATGCCCGCTGTTGCCATACCTATCATTGCCGGTGTCGCCGCAGGTGCGGGCTCGGCCCTGGTGGTCACCACCGCGACCGCCATCGCCATCGGTACGGCGGTGGCCAGCGCCACCATGATGATCACCGCCAAGAAGCCGAGCCTGGGGGATTACCGCAGCGCCAGCGAGCGCAGCCAGATCTTGCGGGCCGCCGCCAGCGACAAGAGCTGTATCTATGGCCGGGTGGTTTCCTCCGGCCTGATGAGCTTTGCCGCCGAGCAGAAGGGCGAGCAGGAGGATGGGGAGTGGTTGCACGTCGCCCTGGTGATCTCCGGCCACAAGCTCAGCCGGATCGGGGATATCTGGCTGGGCGATGACCTGGTCGGCACCTTCGGGGATCTGGTCAGTTACGAGCTGCACGTCGATCGGCAGACCTGCGATCCCTTCATGCTGGCGAACTGCGCCGACTGGCAGGAGGACATGATCGGCCAGGGCATCACCTGGTTGCGGATCTCGTTCAAGTTCGACGCCGAGAAGTTCCCGGCTGGCCTGCCCAACATCAAGATCGAGAAGTTCGGCAAAGAGGTGTGGGATCCCCGCGATGGCCAGTGGAAGTACAGCCGCAACGCCGCCCTGGTGATCCTGGATTACTATCGCACCTGGCTCAGCGTGCCGGACGATGAGCTGCGGCTCGATGAGTTTATCCAAGCCGCGAACATCTGTGACGAACTGGTGGCCATCCCCGGCGGCGGCACCGAGCCGCGCTACAGCCTCGATGTCGAGTTCGATCTGGGGGAGGCGCGCGTCAAGGTGCTGGAGGCCATGCACATGGCCTGCGCCGCTCAGCCGACCTATGTGGGCGGCAAGCACGGCATCATCGCCGGGGCTTACTACGGCCCCGCCAGCGACGAGCTGCGAGCTCACCAGCTTGTCGGCGATATGGAGCTGCTGCCGGAACTCCCCAGCAGCGACAAGATCAACCAGGTGGCGGGCACCTTCGTCGATCCGGTCTCCTTCAAGAAGACCGACTTCCCCGCCGTGATCGTGCCGGAGTGGGTCGAAGAGGACGGCGGCCAGCCGCTGGTCGAAGATCTCGATCTGCGCTGTGTCACAAGCGAGCACCAGGCCCAGCGCCTGGCCAATATCATCCTTCGCCAGCGCCGCAATGCTCGCACCGTCACATGCAGCGTCAACCTGTCTGGCTGGCGCTACCGCCCCGGACAGACCATCAAGCTCTATGTCCCGGCACTGGACATCAACGGCGTTGAGTTTCGGGTCACGGACTGGTCTTTCAGCCTCAACGGCGGGGTGGATCTGACCCTGCGGGAGGACTCCCCGCTGTTCTGGGCGGACGCCATTGGCAAGCCCATGCCCCGCCCGGAGATCACTGGCCTGCCCACGGGCGGTGCGGCCATGCCCGATCTGCTGCGCTACGAGCTGGAGCAGATGGGGGAAATCCTGCAGGGGGTACTGTCGTGGCGCAACACCGGCACCGTGGCTTACAACCAGGTGATCGTGCAGCGCCTGGCCCAGGGCGTCGCCCCGGTCACCGTGCAGACCGCTCAGGTGCCTGGCCAGTCTTGCCGTATCAACGGCCTGGCTGCCGGCAACTATGTCGCCCTGGTGCGCGCCGTGGCGCTGACCGGTGCTCATTCGCCGGTGGCCGCTGTCAACTTCACCATCACCGTGCCGGCGACCCCGGTTGGGGTGGAGGTGGAGGCGGGCAACTGGGCGCTGGCCCTGCGCCCCCTGTTCGCCGGCGGCCATGATTTCAGCGTGCTGTGCGAATGGTGGTGGAGCCATATCGATCACCCCCTCGGCGAGGCGATGGAGAAAGCCATCCCTGCGGGGATCGCCAGCTACATGACCCTGCAGGGCCTGCGCCCGGATACCGAGTATTTTGTCTGGCTGCGGGCCGTCAACGCCTACGGCAAGTCGGGCCTGCTCGCCACCCGGGCGCGCACTACCTTTGACCCTGCCTCCATCCTCGATGTGCTGGACGGGGAGATCGGCGCCGAGCACCTGCGCGAGGAGCTGCGCAAGCCGATCGCCGACATTCCGGGGATCAGCGATTCGCTCTCCGAGTTGGGCAGTGCGCTGACCGCGCTGGACCAGCGCGAGCAGGACGTGAAATCCCTGCTTGAAAACGCCCAGAACCAGCTCGGGGAGAACTACGTCAACGTCTCCCTGGTGCAAGAGCAGCTGCGCCAGCGCATCGACCGCTACAACCTGGATTTCAAGGATTTCCGGGATGCGGTGTTCAGCGTGGACCCGACCACCGGTGAAATCACCATGGACGCGGTCAACGCGGTGCGCTCCGAACTGGGGGCCGAGATCACGGCGGTAAGCCAGCACCTCAATGCAGTGGAGGGGATCGTCAATACCTGCGTGACCCGTGCCGAGATCGGCGAAGAGTTCGAGCGGCTGACCCTGGTCGAGCAGCAGATAGACGGTATCAACGGCACCCTGAGCCAGACGGCCACCAAGTCGGAGATGGATGAGCTTGGTAATCGGGTGACGCAAGTCAGCCAGAACCTGGACGCCACCAATGCCACCCTGACCCAGAAAGCCGCCAAGAGTGAGGTGGACGCCCAGGGCCAGCGCCTGGCCGCCGCAGAGCAGCAGATCGGCGCCAACACCTCGGCAACCGAAGCCAATGCTCAGCGCATCGAGCAGGTCAAGGCCGAACTGCAGCAGGCGGACGCGACGATCTCGGCCTCCATCACCGAGCTGTCTCAGGCGGTGGCAACCGAAAGCGGTGCGCAGGCCCAGCGCCTCACCTCCCTGGAGGCACTGACCGCTGGCCATTCGGCCTCCATTACCGAGCTGCAGCAGGTGGTGACCGGCGACGGTTCATCCCTGGCCAGCAAGTTCGAGGGGATCAACGCCACCGTGGATATCGCCGCCGAGGCAGATATCCTTGGGACGTTGGGGGCCGCCGCCGAGGCAACCCGGCAGCGGCAGGCGTCGGGCCAGATCCGCCGGGATCAGAAGGTGCTGGCCGACCAGCAGCAGGCCACGGCCCAGACCGTGGAGCTGATCCAGGTCGAGTACCAGGCGGCGGATGCCAGTCTCTCGGCCCAGATACTGGAGACCAAGACGGCGATGGCGACCGCCGATGAGGCGCTGGCCCAGCAACAGCAGGTGATGCGCGTCGAGTATGCGGCAGGCGACCAGGCTAATAGCGCCGCTATCCAGAGCGAAGCGACCGCCCGGGCCAGTGCTGACGCCGCCCTGAGTCAGCGGGTGGACACGGTGCAGGCCAAGGCGGATGACAACGCTGCGGCTATCCAGAGCGAAGCGACCGCCCGGGCCAGTGCTGACGCCGCCCTGAGTCAGCGGGTGGACACGGTGCAGGCCAAGGCGAATAGCAACACCACCGCCGTGCAAACGGTGGCGGAGGCGCAGGCCACCACGGCTGGCAAGCTAGAGGCAGGCTGGTATACCAAGGCGCAGATCAACGGGGCCGGCGGTGGTTTTGGCCTGGCCGTCACACTGGCAGCCGATGGCTCGACCCTCACCAGTTTCGTGATCGATGCCGATGTGTTCGCCGTGCTCTCTCGGGCTGGCGGCATCACGACGAAGCGAAACCCGTTCATCATCAAAAACGGCACGGTTTATATGAACCACGCCATGATGGACACGGCAGAGATCGGCAACGTGATCGCCAAGTATATCGACGTCCAGCACCTGATCGGCTCGCTGATTGAGGGGGGCTCGTTTCGGGGAGGTGATATCTGGCTGGGTGAAAATGCCAGTGGCGCGTTCAGTGCTTATGGCAAGCGCTGGAATGCCGGCATCGACTCCAACGGCCGCATCTACGGAAGCGATGTTTATTTCACCAATGGCACTTTCCAAGGCAATGTGCTGGCTAACTCCGGCACCATGAATAATGTGACCATCAAAGAAAACTGTCAGATTCTAGGGAAGCTCAATGCAAACCAGATTGAGGGAGATATTGTCCGCGTCTATGCCATGCAGAATGGCCAGCCCATTAACATTTCGGCCTCTGGCCGTTCTCGTCTAGTTGTTTTCGCAATTACGGTGTGTTCAGGAACCTCATGGACTCAGTGCGATATATATGTTGGAAGCAGTATTGTTAAGACCGTAAAGGCGAACGTGGTAGCTACGGCGGGTGGTGCATCTATTTCCACTTATACGGCAATGGAAACGCACTCGGTTAGCGTCCCCGCTGGCGCTACTGTCGCAATTAAATTCGTTAAGTCGGCTGGCAATTCAGAATCATATAACATGCCAGGCGCGGTTGGGGTGTTAATGATAGATGCTCAGTCATGATAGAAATTAAAATAAAGACATCGATTAATGTTATTTAAATAACATAATAAGCCACAACATAAACCGGCCTCGCGCCGGTTTTTCTTTTTAAGGGGCCGCATAAATGGCAGGTATCTGGTATCGCGCTGGCTCGGTCAGTGTGACGAATGGCAGTAAGAAGGTCACCGGCTTTGGTACCCAGTGGGCCACATCGGTGATCAAGCCCAAGAAGGGGCACACCGTTCACGCCCCGGATGGGCGGCAATACGAGCTGGATTACGTCGAAAGCGACACCGTGATGTATCTCGTCACGGCCTATGCTGGCGTCACAGCCACGGGGCAGGCATATGCTATCGACATCACCCGGTCTGACACGATTCCCGCGTTCAGTCGGGATCTGGCAGCCTTCACGGCTTACGCCCAAGGGCAGTATGACAGCTGGCAGCAAGTGCTCACCGGCACTGGCACGGTGACGCTGACCGCGCCAGATGGTCAACAGATCCAGGTGCCCGCCTTATCAGCGATGCAACCCGCCTCGGCCTCACTCAAGGCGATACAGGCTCTGGTCCCGGCCAAGGACAAGATCCCAGTCTTTAATGGGGCCGCCGGCGCGGAACTGATAGCGCTTACGGCGTTTATCCGTACCCTGCTCGATGATGATTCTGCCAGCGCGGCGCTGGGGACTCTGGGCGCCCTGGCGTCCTCATCGTACAAGCCACGGGCCGATTCGCTGAATAACTCGGGCGGAGCGATCAGTGTGTTCACGGGGGATTGCAATGCGATGAAAGCCGGTGACTTCCGGCTGATCGATACGCTGCAGGCGCAGAACGCGCCACCGGCGGGCACTCAATATTGCTATGTCGAGACCAAAAGCATTTACAGCACAGGGACCTTGCTCCAGGTGGCGTGGCCATATGGCGGCAATGGTGCGTTGTTATTCCGAAACTATTCCCAAAACACATCGACATGGTCTCCATGGCGTAAGGTGTTTGACTCGAGGAATATTCTTGGCTCTGTTTCTCAGTCTGGCGGGATACCTACCGGTGCGATTATCGAACGTGGTAGCAATGCGAATGGCACTTACACCAAGTTTGCAGATGGTTTGATGATATGTGTAAGTAATCTTCTGGCGTCTAATACGGAGCAGCTTTCATCAAGCTATGGTGGCTTCTACGGACTCGCCAGTACCCCGCAGTGGACATATCCAGCCCCATTTATTGCGCCCCCAAAGGTGTCGCCATCGCAAACATATATTTCGGCGTCCTTTGGTATCATTGCTTCGACTATAAGTTCTGGTACAACTATCGCGAAAATTCAGCAGTACGCTTTGAGCAGCCGGCTGTCTGGCTATGATCTTTATGCGGTTGCCATAGGGTATTGGTATTAAGGGTTCACAATGAAAATAAATCTATCGCCAGTAAGAAAGAATGAGAATCTGACTGCATCAGTTAGTGGTGATGTAATTACTTTGAATGGTGTTGCATTCGATTTTTCCCCATTGCAGGAGGGCGCAAGCTTGCCAGCCATGGCAATTTCAACACCGTGGATTTTGGGTGAGGTATCTCGCATTGGCGGCGTCGTCAATATCACCCTCTGCCTGCCGCATGGTGCCAACGCTCCTGAAGAAACCCGTTTCCCGGCCGCCTATGATGTGCCGATGACGGTGGTTGATGGCCAGGTTCCGCTGCCGCCCTATGATGCCCCTCCAGCAGATGATGAGCAGTTGCCAGAGCCAGAGCTGGAGGTGACGCCGTGAGCATAGACTGGAGCAAGATGAAGACCGCCGCCGCCCTGGCCGCCGAGCAGGCCATGGCCGATTATGAGGCGTGGAAGGTTGACCGGCAGGGCCGGGTCGATGCCCTGGTGGTCGAGGTAGATGGCCTGGCGTTCGATGGCAACGAAATCAGCACGCGACGCATGGCCGACATGATCGCCGGCGCCGATGACCTGGCCGATACCACCGAGTGGACGCTGGCCGACAACAGAGTGGTGGTCGTGACCGTGCGTCAGCTCAAGCAGGCCCTGCGCCTCTCCACGGCATCACGGACCGCTATCTGGAACGAAGACAGGCCGCCGCAGCCAGCAGCGTGACCCTGATGGTGTTATCCGCCCCGGCCCCGTGCCGGGGCTCTGAGGCACGCATCGCGATTTGGAACTATGGGTGACCACAGAAATGGCAATGATAATCCCCATAAATAACGCTCCAGCTTGGGGCCATCTTGGGGCCAAAAATGCAGGAACGATGTAGTTGGGGCCAAAATGGGGCCACAGAAAGAGCTATAAAAAGCCGAGGTTAGCTGATGAGAAGTGAGCGTAAGATTATGAATTATCCAGCTTTATTTAGCTCTTGGTAGCTCTATCTAGCTTTCGTTCTACCTCAATGGTTCATCGTGTAAATAAATTGAGCCATTGGCTAATTCTCTTCCTATTCAGCAGGTTAATGTCTTGGCACTAACAGACTGATGTCGTGGTGGGGCCAGGTCGACACGCCGTTAACCCGGTTCCAAAAAACGCTCCGATTGTAAACCAATGGGGGAAGGGGGGCAAAGGCAGGGCCCGGCTTGTAGCCCTCTTTGCCGCAGCGGTCACATCCGGCTGTGCGCTGGAGGCACGCCTGGCATGATGAGGACTTTTTTTGTGCCAAAGCCGCCATATTTGGCTGTTCGTCGCTGACCAGCCTTGCTGGCCAACATTATCGCTGGCCGCGAGCGAGACATTGGGTTGTACCTGGCCCTGATTGCCAGTCGTGGGTTGAGAAGGGGACCGACGTCTATTTCCAGATCGGGCATGAACGGGTGAGGACTACTTCCCCTTGTGACCGGCGAAGTAGAGCACTCGCCGTACATATTGTTGGGTCTCCTGATAGGGGGGGATGCCGCCGTACTGTTCCACCGCTCTCTCTCCTGCGTTGTAGGCTGCCGACATCAGTATCCAGTTGCCATCAAACCGGCGATCCAGCCACTTGAGATAGGTCACGCCCCCCTTGATGTTCTGTGCCGGATCGAAGGGGCGAGTCACACCGAAGCGCTGTTGGGTTTCCGGTATGAGCTGCATCAGCCCCTGGGCATTCTTGGGGGAGACGGCGCGGCTGTTGAGGTTGGATTCGGCAATGGCGATGGCCAGCACCAGCCGCTCATCGAGGCTGTGGTGCTTGGCGGCGTGGCGCAACATGGCGGCCAGTTTCTGTTTGGTTGGTGACTGGCGGGCCAGATAGGCATCCAGATTGAAAGGGGTATTGGGGATCTCGGCAAAGTAACTGCCTGCTCCCCCGCCGACGCCGGCGCCACACTGATCCCCCATGATGGCGTTGCCGATGCGGGCATTGTAGTAGCGGGCGGCTTGCTGATTGCCAAGGCGTATTGCCATGGCGAGGTAGGCGTTGGCCATCTTGGGGTTGCGCACCGAGCCCGGGCCGGTGGCAAGCAGGCGACCGATGCGAAAATAGCCTTCCGGGTTGCCCGTCGTGGCGGCGGCACAATAGAAGTGAATGGCTTGGGTCAAGTTGCCCTGGCTCTGCGCCACCTGACCCTTTTTCAGGGCAGTGAGCGCCTTGGGGGCTTGTCTGAAATCCCTGCTTTGCGCTGCAGCCTGCACAGTACCGGCCAGCAACAGCGATAAAAAAAGCAGCAAAAACAGCCTGTTTTCGCTGAGACTCGCCATGGATTCTCTCCTGTTGGGGTACAGAAGATATAGGGGAACATGGCCCGTTCTGCCATTAATCCAGTGGATCCTGTTGTTATGACGCCACCTGCCCAGAGATCAAAATGGTATGGAACCAATGGCAAATACAGGCCCGTGTGGGATGCCGGTGGGCATTGGAAGGGACAGTCCCATCACAAGGGGTAGCAAAAGCGGCTTGCGATGGGGGAAGCCTGTGATGACTCATGTTTCACGCCGCGCTACTTAGTCAGGATTGTACATTCATGTCACCGTGGCTCACCCCGGCCGGTAATAGTCGAGATACCAGCGCACGAACTCGGCGACTCCCTGCCTGAGCGGGGTGGCGGGGCAGGTGCCCGTGAGGGTGTGAAGGGGCTCGCTGTCGGCCCAGGTGACGTGCATGTCGCCTGCCTGCATGGGCAGCATCCGCTTGATGGCGGGTTTGTCCAGCGCCTGTTCCAGCGCCTCGATAAAATCGAGCAGCCGCACCGGCTGGCCGTTGCCTATGTTGAGGATGCGATAGGGCGCAGCGCTCTCGGCCTGGCTGTCCTGACTGGCATGCCAGTGCGGATTGGCGCGGGGCGGCAGCTCGGCGATGGCGAGTATGCCGTCCACTATGTCATCTATGTAGGTAAAGTCGCGGCTGAGATCCCCGTGGTTGTACACATCGATGGGCTCGCCCGCCAGGATGGCGCGGGTGAACTTGGCGATGGCCATGTCGGGGCGACCCCAGGGGCCATAGACGGTGAAAAAGCGCAGGCCTGTGGTAGGCAGACCATAGATCGCAGAGTAGGAGTGGGCCATCAGTTCGCCACTCTTCTTGGTGGCGGCATAGAGAGAGACGGGGTGATCTACCCGCTGTTCGGCACAGAAGGGCATCAGATCGCTCAGGCCATAGACAGAGCTGGAGGAGGCGTAGATCAGATGGTTTATGCCGTGCTGGCGGCACCCTTCCAGTACAGTCAGCATGCCGGTGAGATTGCTGTCGGCATAGGCGAACGGATTTTCCAGTGAGTGACGTACCCCCGCCTGGGCGCCCAGGTGGATCACCCGCTCGAACTGGCTGCTGGTGAACAGGTTTGTCATGGCGTCCCGATCTGCCAGCTCCCGCTGTTCGAAGTGGAAGTGGGGGAAGGGGAGCAGCCGGGCCAGTCGCGCCTGCTTCAGACTTACCTCGTAGTAGTCATTCAGATTATCCAGCCCTACCACCTGATGGCCTGCCTCGCATAGCCGTTTGGCCACGTGAAAGCCGATAAAGCCGGCGGCGCCTGTCACCAGATACTTCATGAGTGTTGTCCTGTGCTGATCATTGGGGGTCTCTGGTCCTGAACGGGGACTGGAAAATGGCTGTGGGCTTTGTCCAGAGCGCGGACGCCGGCGCCACGTCGTTCCGGCGACATGGCGGGCGATGGCAGAGCTCGTCAGGCGCGGCATGCTGCATCTTGGTGCACGGCCTGTCAATGGAGAATGACAGGCACCAAAACGGGGCGTTTCCCGAGGCTATTGTGATCATGGTCGCAAAAAATAGACTGGACCCCATAACGAAGCCCTGCGGACAGGGCTCGCGTCCGCCACGGCGGCAAAAACACTCTTTTCACTTCGCTATTGGATACAGGTTATGGACAACACCCCGGGCTCTGCGGACCCGCACGCTTCTGTGCACCCGCTTTATGAAGATGTACTCGCCCTGCTGACGGCAGCCGGTTTCGTTTCTCTCGGTATCTTCCTGTTTCATCAGGTTGGCCTGCTCACCGGCGGTACCGCCGGGCTGGCGCTCTTGCTGCAACAGGTGACGGGCCTGAGCTTCGGCCTGCTGTTCTTCGGCATCAATCTGCCATTCTACGCCCTGGCCTGGCTGAGGATGGGGCCCCGCTTCACCCTCAATACCTTCGTCTCGGTGGCGGCTGTCTCCTTCATGACGGATCACCTCAACGCCGTGCTGCAGATCGGCAAGATTGAGCCCGTCTATGCTGCCCTGATCGGTGGCACCCTGATTGGCATGGGGCTGCTCATCATGTTCCGCCACAAATCCAGCCTGGGTGGCTTCAACATACTGGCGCTGTTTATTCAGGACCGCTTTGGCATCCGCGCCGGAAAGCTGCAAATGGGGCTGGACTGCACCATAGTCGTTGCCTCCTGCTTCGTGGTGCAGCCCTGGATCCTGGCCCTCTCGGTAGTGGCGGCCATCATCTGTAACCTGGTGTTGACACTCAATCACAAGCCGGGCCGCTATCAGATAGCGTGAGAACCCGATATTGCACTCATCCGATATCCGTATCGGGTGTTGACGTTCAACGACACAAGCCGGGCCGCTATCAGATAGCGTGAGAACCCGATATTACGTTCATCCGATATCCGTATCGGGTGTTGACGTTCAACGACACAAGCCGGGCCGTTATCAGATAGCGTGAGCCAGGACTTCTCTCACTAGCAAAAGAGCGCCTGATGGCGCTCTTTTGCTATCCAGGATCCCGACCCCTCTCACACCACCATGGGCAGGCCTGTCTCAGGGTGATGAATCACCTGAGCGGGATAATCATAGAGGCGGTCGATCAAGGCCGGGGTCAGTACCTCGGCCGGGGTGCCATCGGCCATCAGTTTGCCCTGATCCAGCATCACCAGTCGATCGGCGTAGCGCGCCGCCAGATTGAGGTCGTGCAGCACCACCAGCACGGCCGTGTTGCGGGCGGCCAGGGCACGAGCCATGGTGAGCAGTTGGTGCTGATATTTGAGGTCGAGCGCCGAGGTGGGTTCGTCCAGCAACAACAGGCGCGCCTGCTGGGGATCATCCGGCGCCTGCCAGATCTGGGCCAGCACTCTGGCAAATTGCACCCGCTGTCGCTCCCCCCCGGAGAGGCCGGGATAGAGACGTCTGGCCAGGTGCTCGACCCCGGCGTGGGTCATGGCGGCCCGCACTATCTCGTCCCGTCGGCTGCCGGGCTCAGTGTGGGGCAGGCGCCCCATGGCGACCACCTCTTCGCACAGAAACGGAAAGTTGAGAGACGAGCTCTGCGGCAGCACGCCGACGCGGTGGGCCAGCTCTCTGCTGGCCCAGGCTTGCCGCTCCCGGTCAAACAGATTGATTTCCCCTTCGTACTCCAGCTCGCCGGTCAGGCATTTGAGCAGTGAGCTCTTGCCTGCGCCGTTTGGCCCCAGCAGAGCGGTGAGCGTGCCGCCTTGCAGTGTGAGGTCGAGTCTGTCCAGGATGGGGCGGCCACCACGGGTGAGGCTGAGCTGGTGGCAGCGCAGCAGAGGGGATGATATTGACAAGGTGAGACCTCCGGTTAAAGCGTCCGGCGGCCCTTGACCAGCAGCCAGATAAAGAAGGGGGCGCCCAGCAGGGCAGTAATGATGCCCACCGGCAACTCGGCCGGCGCCATCAGGGTGCGAGCCAGCATGTCGGCGCCCAGCAGCAGGGCGGCGCCGAGCAAAGCTGAAAGCGGCAACAGTCTGACATGGTTGGGCCCGGCCAGCAGTCGCACCAGATGGGGCACCACCAGACCGACGAAGCCGATCATGCCCGCCACGGCGACGGCGACACCGACCCCAGCGGCGGTGAGCAAGATGAGGCGCCGCTTGAGGGATTGCACATTCACTCCCAGATGACGGGCTTCCCCTTCCCCCAGCAACAGGGCGTTGAGGGGATTGGCATCGCGCATGAACAGCAGCAGCAGGGCGATCAGGGTAGCAAGGGCCAGTGCCACGTCCACCGGTTTGCCTGCCGCCAGTGTGCCCATCTGCCACAGACTCAGGTTGCGCAGCATCTGATCGTCGGCCAGATAGGTGAGCAGGCCGATCACGGCGCCGGAAAGCGCCGTGATGGCCACACCGGCCAGCAACATGACGGTGACGGAGGTGCCACCTTCCCGGGTGCCGAGCAAATATACCAGCGTGGTGGTGAGCGCCCCGCCGAGGAAGGCGAGCAACGGCAGCAGGCCGATGCCGAGCAGACTCTGCCACTGCTGGCCGAGAGGGGCCAGCAGCACTATGGCCAGCGCGGCACCGAGGGCGGCCCCGCCGGAGACGCCAATGATGCCGGGATCGGCCAGCGGATTGCGAAACAGCCCCTGCATGACGGCGCCACAGAGGCCGAGAATGCCGCCCACTGCGATGCAGAGCAGGGTACGGGGCAGGCGGATCTCCTGCACGATCAGCAGCTTGTGGGCTTCAATGCCGCTTTCCTGACCGGCAAACAGGGCGCGCAGACTCTCGCCGAGGGAGAGCGCCATGGGGCCGGTCGCCAGGGATCCGACCAGCAGCAGTGCCAGCGCGGCGCTGGTGAGGCAAAGCAACCAGGGCAGTGGCAGGCGCATCATGAGCCCAGCTTGATCCACTTGGCGATCTGGTTCGCCTGTTGCAGCGAGGTGAGACTGAGACCCCCTTGCAGGGCGTGGCCGTCGATGGCGTGGATGGCTCGATTCTTACCTGCCGGCGTCGCTGCGAGCGCGGGCACCTGTGCCAGCACGGTTTGTGGATCCTGATATTGCTGCCAGTCGCGGCCGCTCACCAGCACCAGGTCCGGCTGCAGCTTGATCAGGGCTTCGGCAGAGACGGGTTTGTAGTCGCTTAATTGGTCTACCGGATTGATGCCGCCCGCCAGGGTGAGCAGGGCGCTGGCGGTGGTGTTGCCGCCGGCTATGCTGGTGGGTTGCCCCTTGTGCAGCAGCAGGAAGGCGACTTTGAGCGGCTTGTTCTGTTTAGCCTGCGCGGCCAGCTGATCGGTCTGGGTCTGGATCTCGGCCTTGAGTGTCGCCCCGGCGGCCGGGTCATTGAGCAGCTTGGCCAGGGTATCGATACGCTGGTTGAGGTTGGCCAGGGTCGGTGCCGTCTCCAGCACACTCACTGCTACGCCTGCACGGCGCAGTTGATCCAGCGCCGGTGCCGGCCCCATCTCGTCGCTGCCGATCAGGCGAGTCGGCGCCAGACTGAGGATCCCCTCGGCGGAGAGGGCACGGTGATAACCAACCCTGGGCAGATTTTTCGGTTCAACGCTGCTTATGTCGGTGGCGACGAGGCTCTGTTCACCGCCCAGCGCCAGAATGAGCTCTGTAGTGGCAGGACCTATGCTGACGATACGTTCCTGCGCGCTTGCTGGCAGGGAAAGAGCTGAGCAGCTCAGCAGGGTGAGTGCGAGGGCAAAACGACGGCCCATGCTAACCTCCGAAGGGTGAATGAAGTTGGGTTTGCGCCGAGAATATCAAGTCGGTGAAAAAAATGCACTGAGAATGAAAGCGATTATCAATTGCATTGGTTTGGGCGCTTTATTACAGTATTCGCCATGACAAAAGAGGGATGCAGAACGCATCCCCAGGGAGAACCGATGAGCATTGCACAACGCATTCATGAGCTGCTGGAGCAAGATCCCAGCGCCCATCCTTCCAGCATTGCCACTCAGCTGGCGGTCAGCGAGTGGGAGGTGGTGCGCCACCTGCCCGACGAGCTGGTGACCCTGGTCCCCGCCGAGCAGGCCGAAGCCCTGTTGGCGGACCTGGCCGACTGGGGTCAGGTGACCACCATCGTCGAATCCGATGGTTCCATTTTTGAGGTGAAGGCACCCTTCCCCAGGGGCAAGAACGCCCGCGGCTACTACAACCTGATGGAGCGTGACGGCGAGATGCACGGCCATCTCAAGCTCGACAACGTGGTCGGCATTGCCCTGGTCAGCAAGCTGTTTATGGGTAAAGAAGGCCACTCTTTCCAGTTCTTCGGCCACAGCGGCCGCTGTATTTTCAAGGTCTATCTGGGACGTGATGAGCAGCGCAAGCTGTTGCCTGCCCAGGTGGAGCGTTTCATGGCCTTGCGCCACCAGTACCAAGAGGAAGTAAAAGCATGAGTGAACGTCAGGAGCGTCTGCAGAATCGTCTGCAACCGGAGATCCGCGAGTTTCGCGACGGTTGCCGCACCCTGCAACTGGCGACGGTGGACAGCGAAGGTAACCCCAACGCCAGCTATGCCCCCTTCGTGCTGCAGGAAGATGGCTACTATGTGCTCATCTCTGAAATCGCCCGTCACGCCCGCAACCTGCAACAGGTACCCAAGGTATCGCTGATGCTGATCGAGGACGAGACAGGTGCCCGTGAGATGTTCGCCCGCAAGCGTCTCACCTTTGATGCACTGGCCGAAGTCGTGGCCCGTGACGACGTGCGCTGGAGTCAGGCGATTGCCGCGCTGGAAGGGCGTTTTGGCGAGATAGTCAAAGGGCTGTCCAATCTCAAGGATTTCGTGCTGTTTCGCCTCAAACCCGAGCAGGGTTTGTTCGTCAAAGGCTTCGGCCAGGCATTTCGCGTCTCAGGTGACGAGCTGGTGGATTTCGTGCATCTGGTGGAAGGGCACAAACGGGTCGATAACGGTGCCGAACTGACCAGCCCGGCCGATGCGCCAGTCTGACGACAGGCCTTTGCAATAAAAAACGGGCAGCCCAGGCTGCCCGTTTTTTATTGCGTGTCACACCAGAGAGCTAGTCCTGCCAGGAAGCCTTGTTGGGGAAGGCATCGCGATCGGCCTGGCTGGCCGTCTCGTTGCACTCGCCCCGGATCTTCCAGGAAGTCTGGCTGAGGATGATATAGCCATTGTGGCAATACTTCCGTTCGGCCAGGGTCTGGGTCAACTGTGCATCCTGCAGAGCTTCACGCCGTTCCAGCAGACTCTTGCTGCGACTCAGGCGATTGCCGTCGTTCTCCTCCAGCTGGGTAGGCAGGGTGTCGAACGGTGCGGCTTCAAACGTGAAACGCTTGCTCCCCTCTTCGTTGATCTGGGTTCTAAACAGGGGGGCCGGGCCATCCGGCTGACGCCCCGGCAAACCGGAGCAGGCAGAAATTGCCGGTAACAACAGCATGAATGCAACGGCAGACAGTAGACGCACACAAGACTCCAATCCGGTGATCACTTCAAGGCTGGCAGATTAACACGCCAGCTCGGGCTGGGTGGCTTCGAGCAACGCATCCGTCGTGAGCAGGGTCACGGTTCTGCCCTTTGGCAGGCTCAGGTGCTCCCACATCCAGTGGTGATGCTCGATGATTTTTTCTGCACTCAGGTGAGGACGATCCGCCGTGGTGTGGGCATCCGTCACTGCGAATACGTCAAATCCCCGGGCGGCGGCGCTGCGCAGCGTGGTGTCGACACAAAAATCGGTGGCACAACCGCAGATCAGCAGGCGATCCACTGCCTGTTCCGCCAGCAGAAAGCCGAGCTCTGTATCGAGGAAGCTGTCGCAGGAGGTCTTGCTCACCCTGCTGTCGCTGCGCGCCGGGATCAAATCGGCGTGGAGCTGCCAGGCTGCACTGCCGGGTTCCAGTTCAGAACCCGGTGCGTCGTGCTGCACATAGATGACACGGCCCTGATTGGCCCGCACGCTGTCTGCCAGACGATTGATATTGGCAATGACCTGCGCGTCCTGATGGCGGGGATGAGCAAACAGCCCTTGTTGCATGTCGATGACCAGTAACACATCCATATGGAATCCTTAGGCGATTTTCAGGGTTGCAGCCATTGGCTGCAGTCACGGCTTCGGGATTGATGCAGTGCGCCCATATCTTGCTTCATTTCATCTGCATTTAGCCAGCGTTCTGGCAGAGGTGTGATCCGGGCCCGTATATCGGCAACTTGCCCGGCTGGGATCTGTGCATTCGTCTGCGATAGAGTCTCTGGCACCACCAACGCGACTTTGAGTGCCGGGTTGCGACTGGCGATGCGGCTGGCGAGCCCCAGGCCCCCCTCGACGTGGAAGTTGCCTGCGATGTGCATGATGCGCCGGCCGGGATGCTGCTTGAGATAATCGACCATGCTTTCGGCCATGGTGTCATCCCAGCTGGTCTGGGCGGCGAAGCGGCGGGCATTGCCGTCGGCATCACCGTGGTGGAGCGAGGCCATGAATTTCTGGCGATAGCCATCGTCGGTGAGCGTCAGCTCGCGGGCAAGCTGGCTGCGGCGGTTGGCGGGGAGCTTGTCGAGCCACTGTGGCCCCTCCTGACCGACACAGCTCACCAGCGGCTTGGGGGCGTTGGCTGCGATGACCGGCAGATGGTGCTGTTTGGCAAACTCCACCAGCGGGCGATAGTCGCTCTGGTAGTTGGGCCAGGCGTTGCCATCGCGAATGAGGGCTGCCTCACCTATGCGCCCGGCCAGATAGGCATCCACCACGGCTTGATCGGCACGGCTGAACTGCTCCATGGAGAGCACAAGGGCACGACCATCGGCCCGGGATGCTTCTTCCAGCCCCGCCAGCAGACGGGCCTGCAGCAGGTGTACGGCAGTATGGGTATGCAGCTCGCCCACCAGCACTATGTCGGCGTCCGCCACCCGATCCACCGCCTGTGTCAGCGTCAGCTCACCTTGGCCTGCATCGGACTGGCCTGCGCTGAGCTGATAGTGGTAGAGGGTGCCGGCATCGTCACTTGGCGGTGTGGCGCAGGCGGCCAGCAGCAGGGGAAGGGTGAGCAGGTGCAGTAGTCGGGTCATGGTATCTCACAACGAAGAAGAGCCGAGGCCATACGATGACAGCATGGCGAGCTGGAAAACAGAGGGGAATAGTGTAGAACCTAAGTATGACAAAAGAAAATGAGAATGATTCCTTTTATTGTTGATCTTTGTTGCGAGCTAAGTAATATGCAAGCTGTTTGATAACAGTTCTCAATAAGGATTCACAGTGGCGCACAACAACACCCTCTCGCTGGTTGCCCTTGCCGTGGCGGCTGGCCTCGCTTCCCCGGTTTTTGCGGCGGACAAGAAAGCAGATGAAGTCATGGTCGTCAGCGGCTCACGGATGGAGCAAAAACTGGAAGATGTTTCCGGTCCCATCACTGTGATCACGGCCAGGCAGATTGAAGAGCAGGCGGTGAGCAACGTTGCCGACCTGTTCCGTTACGAGCCGGGCGTGACTGCGATAGGCGGTGCTGGTGATGCCCAGACCTTCGTCATCCGTGGCATGGGTGAAAACCGGGTCAAGATGGTGCGTGACGGTGTGCGCCAGAACGATGCTTACAAGAACGGCGGGGTCGGCCAGAGCTACTTCGACACCGACATGATCAAGCAGATAGAAGTGGTCAAGGGGCCTGCGTCGGCGGCCTACGGCTCCGATGCCCTGGGCGGCGTCATCGCCATCACCACCAAGGATGCCAGCGATTTCCTCCGGGGCCGCGACAGCTATCTGGACGTGACCAGTGGTTACGCCTCCAGCAGCCATCAGAACATGGCCGGTTTTACCGGGGCCCTGCGCAGCGGCGAGTTCGAAAACCTGCTGCGCTACACCTGGCGTGACGGTGGCGTGACCCAGAACTACGATGGCGACAAGAAGGAGTTCGACATCGTCAGCCAGGCCGTGCTGTTCAAGAGCCAGTGGAACCTGAGCGACGATCAGTTCCTGAAACTGACCGTCGACTACTTCAACGAAGGGCAGGATCCGGATGCCGTCGATCTCACCAAGGCAGGCTCCGTCTTCAATCAGCCGATCACCGACAAGGACACGGACAACCTCTCCCTGATGCTGGATCACGGCATCGCCCTGAACGCGCCCTGGGTCGATCGCATCGACAGCAAGGTCTACTATGCCCGCACCAAGCAGACCTTGGATCAGTACGCCTCTTCCAAGTATCCGGTCAGACCGGGCAACCCCTATGTGACCAAGAACTCGCTGGACAGCAATGGCTTCGAGCAAGAGAGCCTGGGGGCCCAGGTGAAATTCAGCAAGGCACTGGCCAGTCAGCGCCTTGCCTGGGGCCTGGAGTATGAGCATACCGACAACGAGCGCACCCGTTTCAAGGCGCCGACCACGCCGGGTGACTTTGTTGGCTACAGCGAGCTGAGCTTCCCGTCCACTACCACGGAACACGGTGCCCTGTGGGCCTTCGACGAGCTGAAGTTTGGCGAGCGCTGGGTACTGACGCCGGGTGTTCGCTACGACTACTACCGTATGAACCCGGATCAGGATCCCGCCTACACGGGCGAAAACCTCAAGAAGTTCTCCGAAGGGGAGTTCTCACCCAAGCTGGGGCTGGTGTTCAAGGCACACGAGGCGGCCAATCTGTTCGCCCAGTACAGCCATGGCTACAAGACTCCCATGTATGACAACGCCTTCTCGACCCTGAACCACCAGGCGTATGGCTATCGCATCGAGCCGAATGCCAACCTCAAGCCCGAGAGCAGCGATGGCATCGATCTGGGGGTACGCGGCGATGCGGGCGGCTTCAGCTACGAAGTGGCGACTTTCTACAACAAGTTTGACGATTTCATCGAGTTGGCCCAGGTCGGCACCGAGGGTCGCACTGCGCTTTATCAGTACCAGAACCTGGACAAGGCGACCACCAAGGGGGTCGAGGCCAAGGCTGACTACTGGTTGAATGACCTGGTCAACGTCTGGGGCAACCTGGCTTACATCGAAGGCAAGGATGGGGATGGCAACTACATCAACAGCCTGAGCCCGCTCAACGGCAGTGTGGGTGTGCGTCTGGAACAGGCGAACTGGAACATCAACACGGCGCTGCGCTTTGCCGATGACATGGACAAGGTGGGCAAGGATGCCAGGGGCAACGACAACATCAAGAGCGCCGGCTGGGGTGTGGTGGATCTCTACGCCCAGTTCAAGCCCATACAGGATGTGCAGCTCAACGTCGGTGTCTTCAACCTGTTTGACAAGGAGTATGTCAGCTACGAGAACATCACGGGGCAGAGCGCTACCGCCAACACCAGCAACAAGACAGAGCCGGGCCGCAACCTGAGCGCACGGGTCAAGTACGTCTTCTAATGCCGGTGAGCAGCACGCACATCTTATGACTCAGGGGCCGCAAGGCCCCTTTTCTGTGGGCTGAAACCTGCCCATGACCACTAAAAAAAGAAACCCGCCAGAAGCGGGTGGAAAGATTGCAACACTAACCAGGAGGTGGTGTTACTCAATAGACTCCGCTCTTGTGGCAATAGTTCAATTTTATTGATGTTTTTCATTTTTGCTTCCCCTCGGGATCGCAGGATCCTCC
Source organism: Aeromonas sp. D3 (assembly GCF_027705025.1). Lineage (NCBI taxonomy): Bacteria > Pseudomonadati > Pseudomonadota > Gammaproteobacteria > Aeromonadales > Aeromonadaceae > Aeromonas > Aeromonas sp. D3. The sequence continues at coordinate 66,969 of NZ_JAPDBE010000017.1, forward strand.
CTTGCAAATCGGTTATCATTTGTGCCCCTTCTTCCCGCTGTCGAGGATCTATGCCCGCCTTCTCCTGGTTAGCCCTGTTCTTTGGCGCCTTCTACTTCGTCTATGGTGCCTATCTGCCGTTCTGGTCGCTCTGGCTGGAGGGGATCGGCGTGAGCGCCGAGATGATAGGCCTGTTGCTGGGAGCCGGGATGGCGATCCGCTTCGCCGGCAACCTGATGGTGATGGGGCAGATCAAGGGGGCGGGGCACCTGCTGCCCATCACCCGGCTGCTCTGTCTGCTGAGTCTGCTGGCTTTCCTCGGCTTTTATCTGAGCCATAACCTCTGGTGGCTGGTGGGCTTGACCCTGGTGGCGAACTTCATCTACCCGACCCTGATGCCGGTGGGGGAGGCACTGGCTACCCGCATGGTGGTGCAGGCCCATCTCGACTACGGCAAGGTGCGGCTGTGTGGCTCGTTCGCTTTCATCGTTGCATCTACTCTGGTGGGATCGCTGGTGGGGAATTTTGGCAGCGACTGGGTGCTGCATACCATGGTGGCGGGATTGCTGCTCATGCTGTTGCTCAGCTGGTTGCCGCTGCATCCGGCGCCCCGCGACATTCAGGGAGAGCGGGCGAAAGCCTCCCTGCTCGATACCCTCAAGTCCCCTTCGGTGCGCCGCTTTCTGTTGATCTCGGCCCTGCTGCAGGGCAGCCATGCCGCCTACTACGGCTTCAGTGCCATGCACTGGAAGGCGGCAGGTTACAGCGGTACCACCATAGGCTATCTGTGGGCGCTGGGGGTGGTGGCGGAGATAGGCATGTTCGCCGCCGACAAGCGCTTTCTCAACCGCTTCGGTGCCCAGACGCTGTTTCTGGTGGGAGCGATCGGGTGCGTGGTGCGCTGGAGTCTGCTCGGCGCTTCCACCGATATGGTGGTGCTGGTGGCGGGCCAGTTGCTTCATGCGGTCACCTTCTGCGTCAGTCATCTCGGTGCTGTGCGCTTCATGACCCGTCAGTTGCCAACGGAGCAGCTGATCCCCACCCAGGCACTCTACGCGGCGCTCGGTCTCGGCATGACGGTGGCCGCCCTGATGACACTCTCTGGCCTGCTGTTCGAGCCTCTCGGTGGCGGCATCTTCTTCATCATGGTGCTGGTGGTGTTGCCCGTTTTCTTCCTGCGGCTGCGCCCTGGCGAGGCGACCTCTGCCTGATCTTGGCCGACAATGTCTTGGCCAAAAATGTCCTGGCCGAAAATGAAGGTGCCAGACAAAGTGAAGGGGAGCATGTGCTCCCCTTTTTGCATGGCGCTCGCCTCACGCTTGCTCGCTCAGATAGCGGCCGATCAGGGAATGCCAGACCTCGGCACCCAGGGTGCCCGCCAGCAAGGTGCTGGAGGCCGCATCGAAGCGACCATCCTCTTGCCAGGATAGATGAGGCAAGAGTGCCGACAGGGTACGGTGATGGCGTTGCAGGGCCAGGTCCAGTGCCTCCCAGAAGGCGCTCCCTTTCACGTAGAAAAGGGGATAGTAGGAGAGATCTCCCGCCTTGACCGCATCACTGGCCCGATAGAGGCCTGTCTTGGCATGGGGCAGGTGGTCTCCGCGCTGCGCCAGCTCGTCGGCGGCCGTGGTGGTGTCCAGACGGAAGCGGTGCAGCGACTTGATGGCAAGGTACTCTGCCAGGCTCTCGGCGACCCAGGTCGGTCTGGCCCGGGTGTCGAGCATGTGCACCGCTTCGTGGGCACTGGTGCGCAGCAGGCGCAGTGGGGCATCGGCAGTGTGCTGGTTGTCGCTGACCGGATAGTTGGCGACAAAGGCTCCGACCCCGGCGGCGCCTCCCAGCGAGTGGGTACTGATGTCGCGCGCCAGCCACACCAGTTGCCAGGGCTGGCGTGGGGGCGGGGCATCGAGCTGAAAGACGAGGTAATCGATGATGGCCTCCAGCTTCTTTTGCAGGCTGGCGATATTCAGCGCCCCGGCCACCCCATCGTAATGGATCTGCAGACGTGCTCCCTGCTGAGACTGGGTTGTCGCTGGCAGGGCGAAGGGCAGGATCAGTGGCGGCTCGTCCATGCGGGGCATGGGGTGGCACTGGCCATCCGGCAGGCAGACCCGGCCCGGTTGTGCACCCTGCTGGCGCGGGAAATTCCCCCATTCGGTGACCAGCCAGCCGCCTTGTGGAAAGTAGAGGTTCTGCTGGGCAGAGGCATCGGCCCCGGTTGCCGGCACTGGTTTGAGCGTCACCTGCCAGCTCAGCTCGCGGCACCGGATAGGCTGGCCCGGCTTGACCCTGGCGCCGCTCTCCAGACAGGTAAGAGCAGGCAACCCCTGTTGCGGTGTGCCGCGCAAGGTACGGGCGGGCAGAAGAGTGAAAGGTTGTGCCCCTTCCGGGGTGAAGCGGATCTGCAGGGTGTCGGGTTTGGCGCTGGCCATGAGCTGATAGCTTGGGCCGGGCGGGGCCTCAACGGCTGCTCCCCAGAAGGGGAGCAGCAACAGGCTCTGGATGACGGGTGGAAGGGTCATGGCATCGTTCCTGCGGGTTAGCGCGCTTGCTCATAGCCCAGCAGGTCGCCCGGCTGGCAGCCCAGCTCGCGGCAGATGGCTTCCAGGGTGGAGAAGCGGACCGCTTTGGCATGACCGTTCTTGAGGATGGAGAGGTTGGCCTCTGTGATGTCGACCCGCTGGGCCAGTTCACGGGCTGTCATCTTGCGCTCGGCCAACAGGGCGTCGAGCCGGATTATGATGGGCATGGGATCCTCACACCGTCAGTTGTTGTTCGTCGGCCAGTTGTTTGGCCTCGCGCATCACCAGGGCCAGTGCCGAGACAATCAAGCCGGCCAGCAGCAGCCTGAAATCTGATGAGCCTATGCTGATGGTGCCATGCAATTCAGGCCCCTGCATGGTGAGGGCTATGTCGACGAGCGGCATTGTGATGATTTCGGCGACGAAGCTGGCACACAGCAGCAAGCCGAGCCAGCGATAGCGGCGGATCTGGCCGAAGGTGAACAGCATGGCGTGCCGATAGCCGCGAAACAGCTGGTGCAGTTGCCAAAGGATCAGCATGAACACCAGATCGGGGAGCAGCATGATAAGGGTGGCCAGCAGGCGAGTGCCGAAGGTGAGCGGATAGTCGCTAAGCACAGGTGCCGGCGGGGTTAGCAAGGTGCCTAGGGCCTGATCTTCCTGAGTCTTTAGTGGCACGCCGTTGAACACCTTGTCACCGTTGTGGCCGAGCGCCTTTACCAGTTCATCGTGCAGGCTGTCATTGCCGCCAAGCAGATGAGACCAGGTATCCGTCACCGTCATTATCGGGGTGGCCAGCAGGGCGAACAGCAGGATCCATTCGATCAGGCTGCTCATGTGTTCGAGCTTGTTGTATTTCATCCTATACCTCGTGATAGACGCCATGGGCCGCACAAGGCGGCATTTGCTTATTGTTTATCGATAACCTGACGCCAATGTTTATCGTTTTTCGATATTTCGTCAAGGGTTTTTTATTGAAAAACGATAAGGATTGACTGGCAAGAAGGAGATGACATTTTCCGGGCACCTCTCTAGACTGGCAGCTGCCGCGCTTAAATATTCAACATGGACAAGAGGTTACAGATGCACCAGGGATGGCTGCTGATCGGGTTGTCGCTCGCCTATCTGGGGCTGCTGTTTCTTATCGCCTATGTGGCTGACAAGAGCAAGCGGCGCCGTCTCAAGGGGCAACCCCTGCTCTACAGCCTGTCGCTGGCGGTCTACTGCACCTCCTGGACCTTCTTCGGCACCGTCGGTCAGGCCAGCGAATCCCCCTGGTCGCCGGTGCCCATCTATCTGGGCCCCATGCTGGTGTTCCTGTTCGGCTGGCGCCTGCTGGCCCGCCTCATACTGGTGGCCAAGCGCGAGCACATCACCTCCATCGCCGACTTCATCGCTGCCCGCTATGGCAAGTCCCAGCGTCTGGCCATGTTGATAAGTCTGGTTGCCATCATAGGGGTGCTGCCCTATCTGGTATTGCAGCTCAAAGCGATCGTCACCGGGCTGGATCTGCTGATGGCCAACTCGGTGCCAGCGGGACCGACTGGCAACACGGCGGAGCTGGCACTGGGGGTCACCCTACTGCTGGCACTGTTCAGCATACTGTTCGGTACCCGCCACCTGGACGCCACCGAGCACCACAGAGGCATGGTGGTGGCCATCGCCTTCGAATCCGTGGTCAAGCTGCTCGCCTTCATGGCGGTGGGGGGCTTTGCGCTCTGGCTTATCCTCAGCAAGCCGAGTCAGGCCCGCACTCTGGTGGCCAGCGACTTTCTCGATGCCGTGGTGGCGGTGACGCCGGGCAGCCTGCTGGAGCTTGCCATCTACACCCTGGTCGCCATGTGCGCTGTCATCTGCCTGCCGCGCCAGTTTCACGTGACAGTGGTGGAGAACAACCAGGGCCAGGATCTGCACTGGGCGCGCTGGCTGTTTCCGCTCTACCTGTTCCTGATGGGACTCTTCATCTGGCCGCTGGCGCTGGCGGGCAAGCAGTGGGTGGGGGCCGGCATGGCCTCCGATACCTATGTGATCAGCCTGCCCATGTCGCTCGGCTTCGACGGCATGGCGATGCTGGCGTTTCTCGGCGGTACTTCGGCTGCCACCGGTATGGTGATCGTCTCCACCATCGCCCTGGCCATCATGGTCAGCAACGATCTGGTGCTGCCTGTGCTGCTGCGCCGCTTCTGGCAGCAGGGGCGGGACGAGCGGCTGGTGCGACTGCTGCTGCAGGTACGCCGGGGCGCCATCCTGTTGATCCTGCTGGCGGCCTGGGGGCTCTATCTCTGGCTTGGGGATCTCACCAGTCTGTCGCGCATCGGCTATCTGTCGTTCGGCGCCGTTGCCCAGTTCGCGCCGGCTCTGCTGCTCGGCCTCTACTGGCGGCACGGCAACCGCAAGGGGGTCTATCTCGGCCTCGCCCTCGGGGTCAGCCTCTGGTTTGTCACCCTGCTGGCGGAGAGCGGCCTGCTGGCCGGCTCGCCGCTGGAGGCGTTGCTGGCACCGCCGGACTGGCCCGCGTTTCGCGATCTGAGTCTGGGAGCCTGGTGCATCTTCCTGAGCCTCTTGCTCAACCTGCTCGGCTATGTGGCGGGATCCCTGCTGTCGCGGGCGGCGGTGAGCGAGCGGCTGCAGGCGGCCAACTTTGTTGGCAAGCCGAGCCGGGATACGGCGGCCCTTTATCAAGCGCGGGTCTCGGTCAAGGAGCTGGAGATGCTGGCGGCCCGCTTCGTCGGTTCGAGCCGGGTCAAGCGGGCCTTCGGTCGTTTCGCCGGCGAGCGGGGCGGCACCCTGGCGCCCCAGATGCAGGCTTCGGCTGAGCTGATCGCCCATACGGAGCGGCTGTTGGCCGGGGTATTCGGCACCTCGTCCGCCCGGCTGGTGCTGGCCTCGGCCCTGCAAGGGCGCAACATGCAGCTCGAGGAGATCGCCACCATAGTGGACGAGGCCTCCGACGTGTTTCGCTTCAACCGCGGCCTGCTGCAGGGGGCCATAGAGCACATGGGGCAGGGGATTTCCGTGGTGGACAGAGAGCTCAAGCTGGTGGCCTGGAACCGGCGCTACATAGAGCTGTTCCACTACCCGCCCGGCCTCATCCAGATGGGGCGATCCATCGAGGAGATCATCCGCTACAACGCCGAGCAGGGGTTGTGCGGCCCGGGAGATATCGAGGCCCAGGTGGCGCGGCGGGTGGCCTTCATGCAGCGTGGCAGCCCCCATATTTCGGCACGGGAGCGACCCGATGGCCGAGTGATAGAGATGCAGGGCAACCCCATGCCGGCCGGCGGTTTCGTCATGACCTTTACCGACATCACCCCGTTTCGCGACGCCGAGCGGGTGCTGCGGGAAGCCAACGAACATCTGGAGGCGCGGGTGGCCGAACGCACCCACGAGCTGTCTGAGCTCAACCGCCAACTGCTGCTGGTGAACCAGCAGGTGGAGCGGGCCAACCACTCCAAGAGCCGCTTCCTGGCGGCGGTGAGCCACGATCTGACCCAGCCCCTCAACGCCGCCAAGCTGTTTACCTCTTCCCTGCTGGAGATGCTGCCGCCCCGGGATGAGACGGCCCGCATCGCCCGTCACATCGACGATGCGCTGGGGGCGACCGAGGATCTCATCACGGATCTGCTCGACATCTCGCGGCTCGAGGCGGGCAAGTTCAAGGCCAAAAAGCTCGATTTCGCCCTGCACGACGTGTTCGACAACCTCAAGGCGGAATTCGGGGTGCTGGCCCAGGCGGGGGGCATTCAGTTCTCGGTGGTGGAGAGCAAGCTGGCCGTGTACAGCGACGTGCGTCTGTTGCGACGGGTGCTGCAAAACTTCCTCACCAATGCGTTTCGCTACAACCCGGGCGGCCGTGTGCTGCTCGGTTGTCGCCGTCTGGGGGACAAGGTGCGCATCGAGGTGTGGGACAACGGTCCTGGCATACCGCTCGACAAGCAGGAGGCCATCTTCGACGAGTTCTCCCGCCTCGATCACTCCCGCACCGCCAAGGAGCAGGGGTTGGGGCTGGGGCTCGCCATCGCCCGCGGCATCGCCCTGGTGCTGGGCCACAACCTGACCCTGCGCAGTTGGCCGGGGGCGGGATCCGTATTTGCCATCACCCTCAATCTGGCGACCCGCCCTGTCGCAACGACGCAAGTGGCGGCGCCCGCACTGCGGGACAGCCAACTGGAAGGCGTTCGGGTGCTCTGCATCGACAACGAGGGCGATATTCTCATCGCCATGCACTCTCTGCTGGGTCGCTGGGGCTGCGAGGTGGTGTGTGCCCAGAGCCAGGCTCAGGCGGAGGATCTCATCGCCGGCGGTTTCCTGCCGCAGCTGGTGCTCTCCGATTACCACCTGGATGACGGCAAGACAGGGTTGCAGGCCCTGCACATGCTGCGCCTCGCCCATGGCAACGACATTGGCGGCATCATCATCAGTGCGGATCGCAAGAGCGAGTTGCAGGCGCAGATCCGTGAACACGGCTACGGCTACATCAGCAAACCGGTCAAACCGCTCAAGTTGCGTGCGCTGATGAACAGCATATTGCGGCCGGCCAAACTTGATGATGATCACGAAACAAGTAATTCGTCTGATTTTTAATCTCAGCCCCGAGACGTCAAGATCGGCGCTTTCTTACACAGCAAAGCGTCTTTTCTTCTCGTTTGGGGCTATTTTCCGATAAAAAGTGGCTTATTAATAACCTGTCAGGGGTTTGCCCTTCCTCGTTTAACTCCTTATATTCAACCGGCGATTATTTTTTGTCGCAAATCAAGTTGTGCAAAAGGCAAACCGGACGAAAGTCCGGGACGCAAAGCTTCCGGTCTAAGGGTCAGCAGTACCTAAGATAGCGGGGCCACCACAGGTTGTTTCGTCCATGGGCCAAGCCATGGCGCGATGTTGTCTGCGTTACCTGTCTGGTTGGCGTTGCCTTTTTCGTTGTTAATTCCAAGAACGAAATAAGGATATTCAACTATGTTAAGTCCAAAACCCTCAGTACTGGCGTTGTTGGTCGGGGGTCTGTGTGCCTCCTCCGCCTTCGCTGCCGCCCCCGGCAAACCCACCATCGGCTGGGGCGAAACCAAGTTCGCCATCGTCGAAGTCGATCAAGCCGCCACCTCCTACAACAAACTGGTCAAGGTACATGCCGATGGCGCGCCGGTCAGCGTGAGCTGGAACCTCTGGTCCGGTGATGTCGGCCAGACGGCCAAGGTGCTGCTCGATGGCCAGGAGGTGTGGTCCGGCGCCGCGTCAGCCTCCGGCACCGCCAACTTCAAGGTGACCAAGGGGGGCCGCTACCAGATGCAGGTGGCCCTGTGCAATGCCGATGGTTGCACTCTCTCCGACAAGAAAGAAATTCTGGTGGCCGACACAGATGGCAGCCATCTGGTGCCGCTCAAGGCGCCGCTGCAGGAGAACAACAAACCTTACGCCAACAAATCCGGCAAGGTGGTGGGGGCCTACTATGTGGAGTGGGGTGTCTATGGCCGCAAGTTCACCGTGGACAAGGTCCCGGCCCAGAACCTGACCCACATCCTCTACGGCTTTACCCCCATCTGTGGCGGCAATGGCATCAACGACAGTCTCAAGTCCATCTCCGGCAGTTTCGAGGCGCTGCAACGCTCCTGCGCAGGGCGGGAGGACTTCAAGGTCTCCATCCACGATCCCTGGGCTGCCATCCAGATGGGGCAGGGCAATCTCACCGCCTATGACGAGCCGTACAAGGGCAACTTCGGCAACCTGATGGCGCTCAAACAGGCCTATCCTGACCTGAAGATTCTCCCCTCCATCGGCGGCTGGACCCTCTCCGACCCCTTCTTCTTCTTTGGTGACAAGACCAAGCGCGACACCTTCGTCGCCTCGGTGAAAGAGTACCTGCAAACCTGGAAATTCTTCGACGGGGTGGACATCGACTGGGAGTTCCCGGGTGGCCAGGGAGCCAACCCGGATCTTGGCAATGCCTCCGATGGCGAGACCTATGTGCTCTTGATGAAGGAGCTGCGCGCCATGCTCGACGAGCTGAGCGCAGAGACGGGCCGCACCTACGAGCTCACCTCCGCCATCAGTGCTGGCGATGACAAGATTGCCAAGGTGGATTATCGCGCCGCCCAGCAATACATGAATCACATCTTCCTGATGAGCTACGACTTCAACGGCGCCTGGACCAACACTGAGCTGGGTCACCAGACCGCCTTGTATGACGCTAGCTGGGATCCCGATACCCGCTACACCACGGACAAGGGGGTGAAGGCACTGCTGGGTCAGGGCGTCGAACCGGGCAAAGTAGTGGTTGGCGCGGCCATGTATGGCCGTGGCTGGACCGGCGTCAGTGGTTATCAGGGCAACAACCCCTTCACCGGCACCGCCACCGGCCCCATAGCGGGCACCGAAGCGGAAGGGATCTGGGAGAAGGGGGTCATCGACTACCGTGGCATCGCCAAGGGCAAGATGGCCGGTGACTGGCAGTACAGCTATGACGAAGTGGCCGAGGCACCCTATGTGTTCAAGGCATCCACCGGTGAGCTCATCACCTTCGATGACGACCGTTCGGTCAAGGCCAAGGGACAGTACGTGCTGGCCAACCAGCTCGGCGGGCTATTTGCCTGGGAAATCGACGCCGACAACGGCGACATTCTCAACGCCATGCACGAGGGGCTGGGCAACGGGGAAGGCACAACGCCGCCCACCAACAAGCCGCCCGTTGCCAACGCTGGCAATGATCTTGCCGTGACCGGCCCGGCAGAGCTGGTGCTGGATGGTTCTTCTTCCCGCGATCCGGAAGGGGCCGTGCTCGGCTACAGCTGGACTCAGGTCTCGGGTCCCAAGGCGACCCTGAGCGATGCCAACCAGGCCAAGGCCAAGGTGAGCGTCGATGCGGTCAGCCAGGACGTGAATCTGGTGTTCGAGCTGACGGTGACCGACGACCACAACCTCAGTGCCAAGGATCAGGTAGTGGTGACCAACAAGGCGCCGCAACCCAACCTGCCACCTGTGGTGACAGTGCAGGACAAGGTCTCGGTACAGGCAGGCAAGCAGGTGAGCATCACTGCCAATGCCACCGATCCCAACGGTGACACCCTCAGCTATCAGTGGAGCGTCCCGGCAGGCCTGACGGCCAGCGGTCAGAACAGCAGCACTTTGGTGGTGACCGGTCCCAACGTGACCGAGTCGACCGGCTACGACCTCACTGTCACAGTGACCGACGGTGTGCTGGATGCCCAGGGCAAGACCCGTCTCACCGTGACGCCGGTCAGCGGGGGAGGCGAGTGCGGGGCGACCGATCCGGATGCGGCCAACTGGCCGGCCTGGAAAGCCGCGACCACCTACAACGGTGGCGAGAAGGTGAGCCACAACCAGCTGGTGTGGCAGGCCAAGTACTGGACCCAGGGCAATGAGCCGAGCCGCAGCGCCGATCAGTGGAAGCTGACAAGCCAGGTACAGCTGGGCTGGGATGCCGGTGTGGCCTACAACGCAGGTGACCTGACCACCCATAACGGCCGCAAGTGGAAGGCCCAGTACTGGACCAAGGGCAATGAGCCCGGCAAGCACGACGTCTGGCAAGACCTGGGCGCCGTCACCTGTAATTAACTTTTTTGTCAACTAGCCTTTCTGTGAACCAACCGGGGCATGCTTGGCATGCCCCTTCTTTTTCCCACAACAACAGCGAGCGTCATGATGACCATACACACTACCCGTATTGCCAGCCTGATCACCGCAGTGCTGGCAAGCGGTTCTCTGCTGGCCGCTACTCAGGCTGTCCCTGCCCTGGTATTCGACGGCACAACCCCACAGAATGACTTGCAAGGATCCTTGGCGGCCAGGGTGCAGTTTGCCCAGAGCCAGATCCTGCCCGCCCATCCTCGTGAGGGGGACAATCAGCCCCGTCTCACCGCCCTGCGCAAGAGCCTGTTGCTGGTCAGGCCGATGCAAGCCGACAGCACAGCTCCCATGGTGGTGATGGCCTATGATGGGACGGGTAAGTTGCTCGGCTCAATGGGACTCAACCCACCCTCTAAACTACCCAAAACCGCTTACTACCTGGAGGGTTCCCCCGAAGAGGGGGTCGATTTCACCCCGGGCCCCGGTACCACAGGCGTCATCAACAGCAGCAGCGAACTGGCAAAGCTGGGTGATCCGGCCGGCGCCTTCCTGCTGAGCAAGTTGCGAGTCCATGCGCTTGTGTCCATCCAGACCGCAGACGGGCGCTGGGTGCGCAACGTTTATTTGCCGACGGATGCGACGCTGGAAGGCAAGATGGTGCGCCTCGCTTCCAATGCCGGCTACGACTCGACTGTCACTTTCAGTGGCCGTCAGGTGACCCTCTCCCGCGGTCAGAGCCAGCAATTCAAATTTGTGCGCGGTCAGTGGATCCGTGACGGTGAGCTGGAAAATAACGGCATCACCTACGCCAGCGATGCCTGGAGCGGGGTATTGCCCTCCAAATGGATAGTACCTGGACTCAGCTTGTGGTTCAGTCATAACCAGCTCCACGGCGAGCTGACGGGCCTCAAGGTGGGGGCACCGGGGGAGCTGCTGATCCACACCATCGACATCGGCATGCTGACTACACCGCGCAACCAGTTTGCCTTTGCCAAGGATCCCGAGGCGCATCGGGAGTACTTCCAGACCATACCTGCCAGCCGTCTCATTGTGAGTCAATATGCCCCCCTGTCGCTGCCCGAGGTGATGCTGCCGGATGGCACCCTGCTCACCGACTTTGATCCGAGCGAAGGAGGCTGGCACGACGGCACCATGCGCCAGCGCATCGGCAAGGAGCTCATCTCCCACGGCATCGACAATGCCAACTACGGTATCAACAGCACGGCGGGTGAGGGGGAGAGCAGCCACCCCTATGTGGTGGCCCAGCTGGCAGCCCACAACAGTCGCGGCAAGTACGCCAACGGGGTGAAGGTACATGGCGGCTCCGGCGGGGGCGGCATAGTCACCCTGGACGCGTCCCTTGGCAACGAGTTCAGCCACGAGGTGGGTCACAACTACGGCCTTGGTCACTACGTGGGGGGCTTTGCCGGCTCTGTGCATCGCAGCGCCGACCAGATCAATGCCACCTGGGGCTGGGATGGCGACAAGAACCGCTTCATTCCCAACTTCTTCGCAACCCGCAGCGGCCAGAGCACCTGTCTGGATGGCCAGTGTCAGGCGCCGTTCCACAGCCGCACCTTTGGTCTCGATGCCATGGCTGGCGGTGCGCCGCTATCCGGTTTCAACCGTTTTACGCTCTACACCCCCAACTCGGCGGCCATCATCCAGCGCTTCCTCGAGAGCAAGGCGGTGTTTGATGCCAGTTCCGCCACGGGTTTCAGCAAGTGGAACGAGAGCCGCGCCAAAATGGAGCCCTACCGTCACAAGGTCGACCTTTCCGAGCAGATCACGGCACCCGTGAGTGATCTGGGGGAAGTGAAACTGGCCGCCCTGCTGGCCGAGTACGACCTGGTCAAGGTGGCCATGTGGGATGGCAACTGGACCCGCAACATCCAGCTGCCGTTGGCCTCGGCGGTCAATCGTGGCCGCATCGTCACTGTCGATCACGACGCTGGCTACAACAGTACCCTCTTCATCAACGGCCAGCAGATCACCGTCTCCCGTGGCTTCAAGAAGAGTTACACCTCGGACGGTGCACGCTGGAACGAGGGGCCGCTGGCGGACCTGGCGGTGGAGCGCAAACCTGACGCTTTCGGGGTGCCGGTGACGACCCTGGTCGGTTACTACGATCCGCAGAGGCAGCTGCCCGGTTACCTCTATCCGGCCTTGCACGGTGCTTATGGCTTTACCTATGGCGATGACAGCGAGCGGCTCGGGACGGGGGATTGCCAATTGCAGGTGGAGACCCGTGATGGGCTGCTGCGTTTCAGATTGGCCAACCATCGCCTGAGTGCCAGCGTGATGAACAAGTTCCATGTCAACGTGCCCACTGCCAGCGAGCCGCGCAGCGCCAGTGTGCTGTGCCGCAATCAGGTGCAGAGTGACGCTCTGCTCACGCCGGCACCGGCCGGTCTCGGCTACACGGTCAACGGCATGCCGTTGACGCGCTGAGACGCTTTTTCCTCGCGCAATGCGAGGTACCACAGGCGGGGGCCAAGCCCCGCCTTTTATCTAGCAAGAGGTAACGATGATGATGAGAAAGTCCTCTGTGGCCAGCCTGCTGGCCGGACTCTGTCTGAGCGGTCAGCTGTGGGCCGCCGCCCTGTATGACATCAATCAGGGTTACAGTGGCGGCAGCCAGGTCAGTTTCAACGGCAAGATCTATGAAGCCAAATGGTACGCTAATCCGGGCCAGAGCCCGGGGGTACAAGTGGCCAATGAATGGGACTCTCCGTGGGCCCTGATGGGGGATGGGGAAGCGACCCCGCCCGATGGCGGCGCTGGCATCACGCCTCCGGTGGAGGGTGGCAGCGGCGCCACCGAAGGCACGCCCGTCTACCTGAGCCAGAGCGAGCTGGACGCCAGGGAGCAGGCGCTCACCGACTTCCCGGCCATGGCGGCAGTCAAGGCCTCCATCGCGACCCGCGACAATGCCGTGGTCGAGGCGGTGGCCCCCGGGCTTGCGCTCAACCCTGCCAACGTCAAGCGGGTCGAGGGATTGCTCAGCGAGTCCCAGTTCAACTTCCTGTTCCCGCTGCGGGCCCCGGAATACACCTATCGCGGTTTTTTGCAGGCGGTGGCCAAGTTCCCGGCTTTTTGCGGTGATTACAGCGACGGGCGCAATGCCGAGGCCATCTGCCGCAAGTCGCTGGCCACCATGTTTGCCCACTTCGCCCAGGAGACCGGCGGTCACGAGAGCTGGCGACCCGAGCCCGAGTGGCGTCAGGGCCTGGTCTGGGTGCGGGAGATGGGCTGGACCGAGCAGATGCGCGGCGGCTACAACGCCGAATGTCGGCCGGATGTGTGGCAGGGTCAGCAGTGGCCATGCGGCAAGTTCGAGAACGGCGAGTTCAAGAGCTACTTCGGTCGTGGCGCCAAGCAGCTCTCTTACAACTACAACTACGGCCCCTTCTCCGAGGCCATGTTCGGCACAGTGCGTACCCTGCTGGACAATCCGGAGAAAGTGGCGGACACCTGGCTCAACCTTGCCAGCGCCGTCTTCTTCTTCGTCTATCCACAGCCGCCCAAGCCCTCCATGCTGCACGTGATCGACGGCACCTGGCAGCCCAATGCCCACGACCGGCAGAATGGTCTGGTACCGGGCTTCGGGGTGACCACCCAGATCATCAACGGCGGGGTGGAGTGCGGTGGCACGGCCGAGCACGCCCAGTCCCAGAACCGCATCACCTACTACCAGGCCCAGGCCCAGTATCTGGGGGTGCCTGTGCCGGCAGACGAGGTGCTTGGTTGCAAGAACATGAAGTACTTTGACGAGGCGGGCGCCGGCGCCCTGCCCATCTATTGGGAGAATGACTGGAGCTATGTGCCGGGCAATCCCAATGGCGGCAAGAGCTACGCCTGCAAGCTGGTGGGTTACCAGACCCGCTTCAGCGCGTTCAAGGCGCGGGACTACAGCCAGTGCGTGCAGCACTTCTTCCCCGAGGTGGTGATCGAGGACAACGGCGGCACCAACCTGCCGCCGGTGGCCAACATCAGCGGCCCGAGCGAGGCGCTGGGCGGTGCGACAGTGCTGCTCTCCGGCCAGGGTTCGAGCGATCCGGAAGGCAAGCCACTCGGCTATGCCTGGACCCTGCCCGCCGGGGCCAGCGCCTCGGATCTGACCCAGTCCACCCTGAGCGCTACCCTGCCGGCTACCCCGCTCAGCGACACTCGCTATGGTTTCGTGCTCAAGGTGACCGACGAGAAGGGGCTCAGTCGCAGTGCGACCCACGAGATCCTGATCAAGGGCAGTGGCGGTACTACGCCGCCGGATGGCAACCCTCCTTACCAAGCAGGGACGGCCTACAAGGCGGGGGACAAGGTAAGCAATCTGGGAGGCAACTACCAGTGCAAGCCCCACCCCTATACCGGCTGGTGTGCGGGCGCGGCCTGGGCCTATGAGCCTGGCAAGGGCACGGCCTGGGGGGATGCCTGGATCAAGCTGTGACGTCTGTATTCGTTCAATAAAAAAGGCCCGTCAGGGCCTTTTTTCATGGGAATGAGCGCAATCAGAGCGGCTTTTGCCACAGGCTCAGCAGCAGATCCTGCTCCAGCTCATCCGGTCCCTGCTGGGTAAAGGCGTGACGCTGCTCCGCGCTGGCCCGCCAGCCGAGTCGGCTGGTTTCCAGAATGAAGCTGCGCAGACTCTGATCCATGGTCATGGTGAACTGGCAACGCTCCTGACCCACGGGGTTGAGGCCGCCGAGGGCTGGCCAGCTGAGGGGGTGCTCCATGCTGACAGGATTGAGGCTGACCCTCAGCTGCCACTGGTGGCGCGGGCCTGGCTGCAGGTAAAGCAGGTAACCACCCGGTGCCAGCCAGCTGACCAGCAGCTCTGTCTTGACCTTGAGATCATTGACCAGCAGCACCTGGGCCGTGCCCGGTTGCAGCGGGGCACGAGCCGGATCGGCGATGATGAACTGAGCTTCAGGCTGTACCTTGTTGGCGGCGAAGATGGCGTTCTTGGCCAGATCGAATCCGCCAAATTGCCATTCGGGCAGGCGCTCGGCCAGGGCTCGGCAGTAGTAACCTTCGCCGCAGCCGAGGTGGATCAGTTCATGGGCACCGAGGGGGGCGAGCAACGCCGCCATGGCGTCTACCAGCGGCGCCTGATGGCCCTGTTCAAGGAAGTGGCGCTTGGCGCGCATCAGGGCGCGGCTGTCGCTGTCCTTGGGATTCTTCTTGCCGGGAATGAGATCCAGATACCCTTCCGGGGCCGGATCGAAATGGTGCTTGTTGTCGCAATAGACCCCGCGGGATGCTTCGTGAAGATGCAGGGGGCTGCGGCAAACGGGACATTGAAGATGCATACACACTCGCTTGATTGAGGCTGGGGAAGGGCGTTCGCGATTATAGGGGAGACGATCAGAAAAGGCTGCCGTGGCAGCCTTTTTTATCCAACGGCTCTGTGCTGAGCCGTCAGGGAACCCTGTCAGCGGGTACCAAACACCACTATGGTCTTGCCGTGGGCTGAGATCAGCTCCTGCTCTTCGAGCATCTTGAGGATCCGGCCAACGGTTTCACGGGAGCAGCCGACGATCTGGCCAATCTCCTGACGGGTGATCTTGATCTGCATGCCATCCGGGTGGGTCATGGCGTCCGGCTGTTTGGCCAGATTGAGCAGGGTCTGGGCGATCCGACCTGTCACGTCCAGGAAGGCCAGGTTGCCGACTTTCTGACTGGTGTGCTGCAGTCGGGTCGCCATCTGGCCGGAGAGACGCATCAGTATGTCCGGGTTGACCTGGATCAGCTGACGGAACTTCTTGTAAGAGATCTCGGCTACTTCACAGGAGCCTTTGGCGCGCACCCAGGCGGAACGCTCTGGATTCTCGCTCTCCTCGAACATGCCCATCTCGCCCAGGAAGTCGCCCTGGTTCAGATAGGAGAGGATCATCTCCTTGCCTTCATCGTCCTTGATCAAGACGGCCACAGTGCCCTTGACGATGTAGTAGAGGGTCTCCGCTTTCTCACCCGCATGGATCAGGGTGCTCTTGGCGGGATACTTATGAATGTGGCAGTGCGACAAGAACCATTCCAGGGTGGGATCGCTTTGCGGTTTGCCAATGACCATGAGAATTCCTCTGTAGTGTCTTTTTATGGACTCGTGCGTCCGGGCAAGCTGCCAACCTTGCCATTCCTTGTATTAGTCGCAGTAGGATAAGAGCCTTTGTCTGTGCTGACAAGGCTTTGAGGGCTTTTGCCAGATCCCCTTGATGCCTGCTGCGCTATCTGCGCCATTTTAGGGAACTTGGGGGCATCAGATGTTGATTTTGATCTAGTTAGCACCGAAGTTCGCGAAAATGGCTCACATATGCCGATTGGGCGCCGTCTGGGGTATGCTATGTCAGTCAGATATGTCGTCATTAAGAGGAAATGTGAGATGAAAGCCAAGGTCAGCTGGGTGGAAGGCATGAAGTTTGTCGGCGAGAGTGAGTCCGGTCATCAGGTGACCCTGGACGGCGCCAACCCCGGCGAAGGTGCCAGCCCGATGGAGATGATCCTGCTGGCGGTGGGCGGCTGCAGCTCGATCGACGTTGTCTCCATTTTGGAGAAGGCACGTCAATCCGTGACCGCCTGCCATGTGGAACTGGAAGGGCAGCGGGTGGAGTCGGTGCCGCGGGTGTTCGAGAAGATCCACCTCAACTTTGTGGTCACCGGCAAGGGGCTGGCCGAGAAGCAGGTGGCCCGTGCGGTGGACCTGTCGATGGAAAAGTATTGTTCCGTCTCCCTGATGTTGGAAAAAGCGGTAGAAATTACCCATAGTTATCAAATTCTTGAAGCCTGATAGCTGTGATTTGTCCCGTCGATAACGCCATGACATAAGGAAAGTGCAATGAAAAACTTGATAGTGTTACTTCCCCTGCTGGGGCTGGCGGCCTGCAGCATGCCCCAGCCGACCCAGTACCAGTACAGCCAGTACCAGTGCGGGGAAGAGCTGTTGGCCATTACCTATGATGCTCAGGCCGACATGGTGCAGTTCCCGTACGCCGGCGTGTATCACAAGCTGGGCCGGGTAGAAGCGGAGTCTGGCGCCAAGTATTCCGATGGTGTCACCACCTTCTGGAATCAGGAGAAACAGGCCATCCTCAGTCAGAAAGATGTGACCCTGCTGACCTGTCAGCGCAAGTAATCGTCATGGTGTGATCACAACGGCCTGCTCTCGCAGGCCGTTTTGTTTCAAGGGGAAAAGACCCGTGCTAGCGGGCGGGCAGGGAGTCCAGCATCTGGCCGGCCAGTTGCTGGCTCAGCTGGCGGCGTGACTCGTCGGGGATGGCGACGTCACTGGCGAGCTGGATGGCACTGCTCCACACCGCCTGCTGGGTACGCCGGTCGAGCAGCACTATGGCCAGGGTACCCTTGCGTGCCCCCACTTTGGCTTGCAGCCCCGGGGTCATGCCGAGGCGGGCGAAGATCTCGCCATCGCTCAAGTCCTTGCTGCCTGCGACACCGATGGCAACCCAGAGATCCGCTTCATCGAGGGGCACGCTCTGCCAGCCCTTGCTGCCGAGCTCCTGATTGACCGCCTGCTGAACCGGCACCAGCCAGCCCTCGGCACTCTCACCCGCATACTGGAACTGCTCGGCCAGCGCGTAGCGCGGCGTCGCACCAAACGGCCAGCTCGCAGCCGGTCGCACCACCATGGTGCCCGACTCCAGGGTCGGAGCGGCCGGACCGCTGCTGCAACCGCCCAGCAGGGCGGCCAATACCACAGAGATAAACGCTAACCGCATCATAAGCTCCTTGGCTTAAGTGATCTTGCCAGTTTCGAGCAGTTGCTGGATCAGCGGGCGCAGGATCAGCTCCATCGCGAAGCCCATCTTGCCACCCGGAACCACGATAGTGTTCATCCGTGAGATGAAGGAGCCATCGATCATCGACAACAGGTAAGGGAAGTCCACCTGCTTGATGCCACGAAACCGGATCACCAGCATACTCTCGTCCAGACTCGGGATCACCTTGGCACTGAAGGGGTTGGAGGTATCCACGGTCGGCACCCGCTGGAAGTTGATATGGGTGCGGGAAAACTGCGGTGTGATGAAGTTGATGTAGTCATCCATGGAGCGGACTATGGAGTCGGTGACCGCCTCGCGCGAATGCCCGCGCTCCGAGGTATCGCGGATGAGCTTCTGGATCCACTCCAGGTTGACGATGGGCACCACGCCGATGAGAAAGTCCACGTGACGCGCCACATTGTGGTCATCTGTGACCACGCCGCCGTGCAGTCCCTCGTAAAACAGCAGATCTGTCTCGCTCGGCAGATTTTGCCAGGGGGTGAAGGTACCCGGCATCTGATTGAAGGGGACCGCCTCGTCAAAGCTGTGCAGATAGCGCCGATACTGGCCGCTGCCGTTCTGGCCGTACTCCTGGAAGAAGGATTCCAGCAGCGCGAAGTCGTTGGCCTCGGGGCCGAAATAGCTGATGTGGCGCCCCTGCTCGCGCGCCTTGCGGATCGCCACGTCCATTTCCGGTCGGGTGTAGCGATGAAAACTGTCCCCTTCCACCACGGCCGCTTTGTAACCAAGCTGATGAAACATGGAGCGAAAGGCGTTGGTGGAGGTGGAGGTGCCGGCACCGGACGAACCGGTGACTGCAATGATGGGATGCTTGGCCGACATAGAATTCTCTCTTCCTTGGGAGTTCCGTTATAAAGGCATGTTCCGAGTGCGGTCAAGTACGCCGCTTGTCAGTACCGCCGCCCGACTGGTTCACTGGCGTGACACTTGTTCCCTGGCGCGCAGCGACGAAGGGAGGTGAGCCGGGTGAGCAGAGGGATCCGCATCATAAGAAAAGGGCTGCCGAAGCAGCCCTTGCACAGGGAGGATAGCGAGCCAAACCGTGATGGGTTAATGGGCGTTGCGCTTCCTGCCCACCGGTTTTACCCCCACCAGCACGGCCCCCAGCAGGATGAAGATCACTCCCACCGCCTTGCCCGGCTCCAGCGGTTCGGCAAAGCTCGGTATGGTGACCGCCAGCAGGTAGACCAGCGCATAGCTGGTGCTGAGCAGGGGGTAGGCGATATTGAGCGGGGTGAAGTGCAGCGCCGCCAACCAGCAGAGCAGCGACAGGGCATAGCAGCCCACTCCGGCTGTGATGACCAGCAGCGGCACCGGGTGAGCCAGCATGATATCGAGGCTGGCCTGCCAGGCTGGCAACTGCATGACTCCCCATTTCATGGCGAGCTGGGCCAGGGTCACCAGCAGTATGCTGCCGAGTACATAGAGATAGCCCTTGATCGCGGGCCTCCCCGTCACCGCAGATTCTTTGCCAACCCCGGTATTGTCACCTTTCATAGCAAGCCTCCCAGCAAGAGGGCGCCAACGATGATGGCGCCGGCCCCCAGCCAGTTGTGGTAGCTGATCTGCTCGTGAAAAAACAGCCGCGAGCCAATCAGCACCAGCATCAGATTGATACTGAGCATGGGGTAAGCCATGCTCAGCGGCAGTCGTTGCAGCAGGTAGATCCAGAGCAGCATGCCGCTGCCGAGGGCCGCCACGCTGGCGATGAGCCAGGGTGAAAACAGCTTCTGCCAGTGGCTGCATGGCTGGCGCTGCCAGTTGATGACCGCCTGTTTTTGCAGCATCTGGCCGCCGCAGGTCAGCAGGCACACCAGCAGAAGCAGCAACATGTTCATCAGCGGGCCCCGTGGTAGACAAGCAGGGTCAGCCGGTGGCTCACTATCGTCTCGTCGGCCGGTGGCATAGATCCCGTGCTGCCGTCTTTATCCGTCTTCAGCAACAGGGCAACCTGGCCGTTTTTACGCGCCTCGGCCAGCCAGACCGGGAAGTCGGCCCGGGTCACGTAGCGCTCCTTGGCATCCGGGTAACTCAAGCCGTAATGCACTTCCCCCTTGCTGTCGAATAGCGTTATTTCGCTGCGCCGGGTGCCCCAGGCGAGGGAGGAGGCCAGCCCCACATCGTTGGCCAGCAGGGCGCTGGAGTCCATCAGTACTGTCTGGTTGGCCTCGATGAAGTGCTCCGGCAGCTTGGAATCGATCAAGGATTGCGGCAATGCCCAGGGCAGACCCACCGCCAGCACCATGGGGCAGAGCGCGCTCAGGGTCCAGCGGCGGTTGGCATCCTTCAACTGGATGAAACCGAGCAGGGCCCAGCCGGCGAAGATGACCATGGCCACCGCCAGGGCGCCATTATCTTCGGTGCCATAGACGGCGTGGCTGGGAGAGAAGGCCAGCACGGCGAGGATACCCATGCATAGCAGGCCGAACAGGCCGTTCAACCAGGCGTTGAGCCTGAATGGCTGTGCTTTCCTCTCCTTGAGTTTGTCCATGGCGCTGGCGGCCAGCAGCATGGCCAGGGGAGCGAAGCAGGGCAGGATATAGGTGAGCAGCTTGCCCTTGGCAACGCTGAAGAACAGCAATGGCAGTACCACCCAGGCCAGCAGATAGAGGGTCTCCGGACTTATCTTGCGATCCTGCCAGCCCTTGCGAAGTGCGCCGGGTAGCAGGCCCAGCCAGGGCAGGGTGCCGAGCAGCCCCATGGGCAGGTAGTACCAGAACGGCGCCTTGTGCTGGGCGTTATCCGCCGCGAAGCGCTGTATGTGTTCGACCCAGAAGAAGTAGTGCCAGTAATCGGGCTCCCGCAGGTGCACGGCGATGGCCCAGGGGGCGGCCAGCAGGGCGGCACTCACCATTGCCAATGGGCCGAAGCGCAGCAGTTCGAGCAGGCGGCGCTGATAAATGACGTAGGGCACTATGACGATGACAGGCACCGCCAGGGCGATGAAGCCCTTGGTGAGAAAGCCCATGCCGCAGGCCAGGCCAAACAGCAGGTAGCCGGCGACCCGGGTTCGCAGCGGGCTCTCCTGCCGGATGAGATAGAAGCTGACCATGGCCGCGTTGAGCCAGAGGGTGACCATGGCATCGAGCACGCTGTAGGTGCCTATGCCATAGACGATCAACAGCGACAGGTAGATGAGCCCGGCAAGGAAGGCCTTGCGCCGGCACTGCCAAAGCTGCAGCGCGAACCAGACGATCAGTAGGGCGCTCAGGCCTGTGGCGGCGGCCGAGGCGAAGCGCACGGCGAAGTTGGTGTCACCAAACAGCTGCTGGCTGATGCTGTTGAACCAGTAACCGGCGATGGGCTTCTCGAAATAGCGCAAGCCCAGGAAGTGGGGCACGACCCAATCCCCCGTGCTCACCATCTCCCGGCTTATCTCGGCGTAACGGTTCTCGTCGGGGCTCCAAAGCGGCCGCTGGTCGAGGGGCAGCAGGTAAAACAAGAGAAAGAACAGGGGCAGGGCCCACTTGGTCAACTTCATGACATCCTCTGTAGCATTGTATGGTGAGCGCAATGGCGCATCATGACGTCCGCGATGTGAGTAAGAGTCTAGACATCGGCCTTGCAGCCAAGCCATCCCTCTCGCCCCGGCAGGGTGCCGCGCACCAGCCGTCCGGCATCCAATTGAGCGGGATCCGGGGGTAACAGACTCCCCAGCGGGACAAAGCGGATGCCGCGAGCGCGAGCCTCGGCCAGCAGCGCATCGAACTGATCCGCCATGACGATCCCTTCCACCTCGGCGTGAATGGTGTAGACGTGAGGCGCCACCTGCGGCGGCGTGCTGAGCCGGTCCAACATGAAGGCGTTGAACTGCGCCGTCGTCACCTCTGTGCCGACCACCTCGTCGAAGGTGGGCAGGTTGACTGGGATCTGCGGCGTACCCGGTCGGCCATCCTGCAGCAGGGGTCGAAACAGGCCGCTGCCACGGCAATCGCTGTTGTAGCGAAAGCCGAACGCCTCCTTGGCCTGGGTGGTGAGCGGGTCTGCCCGCCAGCCAGCGGCGGCGGAGCAATCCACCTCCCGCCCCAGGATCTGGTTGAGGGCATCCACCCCCAGCCTTGTCTGGTGAATAAGCGTCGCTTCATCCCAGCGGCCCGTATTGGCCTGCCAGCCGTGGTGATCCCAGGCGTGCAAGCCCACCTCGTGGCGGGCGCTGTCGGTATCGCGCATCAGGGAGCCCAGCTGCTTGCCGATGGACTTGCCGGGCCAGGCGGTGCCGGCCAGCAGAATATCCAGCCCATAGAGGGATGCCGCGTTGGAGCGCAGCATCTTGAGCAGGAAGCGGGGTTTGAGCAGGCGCCACAGGTGGCGCCCCATGTTGTCGGGGCCCACGGAGAAGAAGAAGCTGGCCTTGATCTGATGCCGGTCGAGGGTTTGCAGCAAGCGGGGAACCCCGTCACGGGTCCCCCTGAAGGTATCAACGTCGATCCGCAGACCCACATCAATCATGCTCGACTCCCGTGCTGACCGCCCCTTGCAGGAAGAAGTCCAGGGTCTTGCCGATGGTCTCTTCCATTTCGATGGTCGGTTCCCAGTCGAGCAGGCGGCGGGCATTCTTGATGCTGGGACGGCGGTGGGAGACATCCTGATAGCCGTCACCGTAGAAGGACTTGCTCTCCACTCGCTTGAAACCGGCAAACGGCGGGAAGTGGTGGCGCAGCGGGTGAGCCTCGAACTTGCCGAGCAGCACTTCGGCCATCTGGAGGATGCTGGCCTCGTTGTCCGGGCTGCCGATGTTGATGATCTGGCCATCACAGCGGTTGCCCTTGTTCTCTATGATGCGGAACAGGGCCTCGATGCCGTCCTCTATGTCGGTGAAGCAGCGCTTCTGGGCGCCGCCATCCACCAGCTGGATCGGGGTGCCGTCCACCAGATTCAGGGTCAGCTGGGTGATGGCGCGGGAGCTGCCGATGCGGGCTGAGTCCAGGCTGTCCAGCCGCGGGCCCATCCAGTTGAAGGGGCGGAACAGTGTGAAATTGAGCCCCTCTTTCTTGCCATAGGCCCAGATCACCCGATCCAGCAGCTGCTTGGAGACGGAGTAGATCCAGCGCTGCTTGTGGATGGGGCCGACGATGAGGCGGGACTCGTCTTCATCGAAGCTGTGATCGTCGCACATCCCGTACACCTCGGAGGTGGAGGGAAATATGATGCGCTTGTTGTACTTCACGCAGTAGCGGACGATCTTGAGGTTCTCTTCAAAATCGAGCTCGAACACGCGCAGCGGGTTGCGGGTGTATTCGATGGGGGTGGCGATGGCCACCAGCGGCAGGATCACGTCGCACTTCTTGATGTGATACTCGATCCACTCTGTGTGGATACTGATGTCCCCTTCAACGAAATGGAAATGGGGGTGGTCGATGAAGCGTCCGAGCGCGCTGGCGCTGATATCCAGCCCATAGACCTCGTAACGGCCATCCTTGAGCAGACGCTCGGTCAGGTGGTTGCCGATGAAGCCGTTGACCCCGAGGATCAGTACCCTGGTCAATCGCTCCTTGCACAGGGTACTGCTGGCTTTGGCGCCGAGGCGCATGCCTGCCACCAGGCCCAGTTCACGGGCGAGCTGGGCACCGCGCACATAGAGTCCCCCTTCCGCCTGACCGGCCACGATTTCCAGTACCCCTTCACCGCAGGCAATGCGCAGCGGATCCTGGCTGAGGATGGTGCCGGGCAGCATGTCGCTATCCTGGGCTATGTGGGTTGCCTTCCACACCGTCAGCTTGCGATCTCCGGCGAAGCTGAAGGCGCCCGGATAGGGCTGGGTGACGGCGCGCACCAGGTTGTAGAGATCCCTGGCGGATTTATCCCAGTGCAGCTCGCCATCGGCCGGGGTGCGGCGACCATAGTAGCTGGCTCTGGACTCATCCTGCGGGGTGAGGCTGATGTCGCCCGTCCGCAACTTGGGCAATTCGGCGTCCAGCAAGGCTTTGGCGGCGAGGCGCACTTTGCCATGCAGGGTCAGCGCAGTGTCGGCCTCCTTGATGGCGACGGCCTGCTGGGCGACGATGGCGCCGGCATCGGGCCGCATCGTCATCTGGTGCAGTGTGATACCGGTCAGCTGTTCACCATTGACCAGACACCAGTTGATGGGGGCACGGCCGCGATAGGCAGGCAACAGGGAGCCATGGAGGTTGAAGGCGCCAGCGGAGGGGATATCCAGGATCTCCTGCTTGAGCATGTGGCGGTAATAAAAAGAGAAGAGAGCCTGGGGTGCCAACCCCTTGATGTGCTCTACCCAGAGCGGATGGTTGACATCTTCGGGGGAGTAGACCGGCAGACCGTGTTCGGCACAGAGCTGGGCCACGGAGCCGAAGAAGCGGTTCTCGCCCGGGTCGTCGGTATGGGTGAAGACGGCCTGGATCTCGTAACCTGCCTCGAGCAGGGCCTCGATACCGGTGCAGCCGATATCATGATAAGCAAAGACGACAGCTTTCATTGTTCAGTTTCCTGTTGCGAAGGGGTGGCGGTGCGCACTATCTGATGGATGAAGTAACGGGGGCGGGCGCGCACATCTGTGTACATGCGGCCTATGTATTCCCCCAGCAGCCCCATGCCCAGCAGTTGCACGCCGACGAAGGTGAAGAGAATGGCAAAGAGGGTGAAGACGCCATCGGCGGCCCAGTCGGCACCCATGACGAGGCGCATCAGGACCAGCAGTATGGAGAAGGTGAAGCCGAGCCCCGCCACCAGGCTGCCGACGATGCTGAGCAGGCGCAGCGGTGTGGTGGTCATGCAGGTGACCAGGTCATACATCAGGTTGATGAGGTGCATCAGGCCGTATTTGGATTCACCGTGGGCCCGCTCGGCATGGCCGACTTCCAGCTCTATGGTGCGCCGGGCGAAGCTATTGGCCAGGATGGGGATGAAGGTACTGCGTTCCTGGCAGCAGAGCATGGCGTCTATGATGTGGCGTCGGTAGGCCCGCAGCATGCAGCCGTAGTCGCTCATGTGGACGCCGGTCGCCTTTTGCACCGACTTGTTGATGAGGCGGGAGGCCGTCTTGCGAAACCAGGAATCCTGGCGGTTGCGGCGCACTGTGCCCACCACGTCATAGCCCTGCATGGCGGCCTCCACCAGACGGGGGATCTCCTCCGGCGGGTTCTGCAGGTCCGCATCCAGGGTGATCACCAGATCTCCCTTGGCGGTTTCGAAGCCGGCCATGATGGCGGCATGCTGGCCATAGTTGCGATTGAGCAACACGCCGACCAGCTTGCCGTCACTGTTGGCGGCGGCCTCGCTGATGATCTCGGTGGAGCCGTCGTGGCTGCCGTCGTCGATCAGGATCACCTCGTAATCCTGAGGCAGGAGCTCACAGGCGGCGGTGACCCGGCTCAGCAGCACGGGCAGACTGGCCTCCTCGTTGTAAACGGGGATGATCACCGAAACCAGCTTGATGTCTGTGTTGTTCACGTGTCGTTACTCCAATATGTCGGTGAGTGCCGCGACCACACGGTCAACGTCGGCCAGCGTCATGTCCGGGAAGAGTGGCAGTGTGCACAGGCGCGATGAGTTCCACTCGGTATGAGGCAGGCTGAGGGCGGGGTAGCGCTCGCGGTAATATTTCTGGGTATGGGCGGCACGAAAGTGCAGGCCGGTGCCGATGCCGCGCTCCTGCAGCGCCTGCATCAGTTGATCCCTGTCGAGACCGCAGCGCTCGGGGTCGACCCGCACTATGAAGAGGTGCCAGGCGTGCAGATGGGGATAGGTTGGGATGGCGAGTGGCGCCAGCGGCAGCCCTGCCAGTTTTTCCTGATAACGGGCGACCAGCCCGGCGCGCCTGGCATTGAGTTCGGGCAGGCGTGCCAGCTGGACCAGGGCGATGGCGGCGTTGATGTCGGTCAGGTTGTACTTGAAGCCCGGCGTTATTACCTCCGCCTGCGGTTTGCGGCCCAGCGTCATGCGATCGAAGGCATCCACCCCGAGACCATGAAACTTGAGCATGCGTACCTTGTCCGCCAGCGCCTTGTCATCGGTCACCAGCATGCCCCCTTCGGCGCAGGTCAGGTTCTTGATTGCATGGAAGGAGAAGATGGCGGTGCCGGTGGCGCCAATCCAGCGATCCCGATAGCGGGTGCCAATGGCATGGGCGGCGTCTTCGATGACGGGGATGTCGTATTGTCTGGCCAGCTTGAGAATAGGGTCCAGATCGACGGGGGCGCCGGCGTAGTGAACCGGAATGATGGCCTTGGTGTTGACTGTGATGAGCGGCGCGACCAGCTCTGCGCTGGTCATCAGTGTGTCTCTGTCCACGTCGACGAAAACGGGTTCGGCGCCGAGCAGTGTGATGAGGTTGATGGTGGACACCCAGGTCTGTGACGGGGTAATCACCTCATCCCCCGGGCCTATGCCCAGCGCCATCAGGGTGACGTGCATGCCAGCGGTGGCAGAGTTGAGCGCGACCGCATGCTGGCAGCCGTATGTGTCACAGAATTGCTGTTCCAGTTCGTGACTCTTCGGGCCCGTGGTGATCCATCCCGATTTCAGCACCTCACAGACAGCACTTATTTCGGCGTCGCCGATGGCTGGCTTCGAAAATGGCAGAAAGTCTTGCATAAGAGATCCAACAATGAATATTAATCAGTGCCCATCAGAACAGGCGGCCTTAAACATTAATTTCAACATAGCGTATATAAAATTGGCCCCGCAATGGCTCAGCAACAGCTGGTAACAATTCACTGTCAAAATCCATATGAAAGCGGGGTGGCAAGGGGGCAGAAACAGCTGGTAACAATTAAACGCTGCGACCATTTATAGGGGTGTGGTAAATATTTAAAATCCGAAAAATGCTCATTTTTCAACACTGCATCATCTCTGACATTCTGGTTGTATCAATATGAACATTACTGTATTTGGAAGTGGTTACGTGGGGCTGGTGTTGGCTACTGTACTGGCCGATATTGGTCATCAGGTTATCTGTGTCGATGTCGATGAACAGAAGGTGGCTGACTTGATGGCTGGTCAGGTTCCCATCTATGAACCCGGATTGGAGGCGCTGCTCCAGCGCAATATCAAGAGTGGTGCCCTGGTGTGTACCACGGATGCAATCCTGGCCGTCAAACACGGTGAGGTGCAGTTTTTGGCGGTGGGCACCCCACCGGGAGAAGATGGCTCTGCCGATCTTTGCCACGTGCTGGAGGTGGCTGACACCATAGCTCGTCATCGTGATGAGCCCGTCATCATAGTCAACAAGTCGACCGTGCCGGTGGGCACAGCCGACAAGGTGACAGCCAGGGTGCAGCTGGTTCAGCAGCAACTGGACAAGTCATTTGCCTTCGATGTGGTTTCCAACCCCGAATTTCTGAAGGAGGGCTCCGCCATCCAGGACTGTCTGCGGCCGGATCGCATCGTGGTCGGCACTCGCAACGAGGCGTCCCGCCAGCTGATGCGCGAGCTTTACGAGCCGTTCAATCGCAACCATGACCGCATCCTGTTCATGGATGTGCGCAGTGCCGAGCTGACCAAGTACGCCGCCAACTGCATGCTGGCCACCAAGATAAGTTTCATCAACGAGATGGCTGGCCTGGCCGAGCGGGTCGGGGCCGACATCGAGATGGTGCGTCAGGGGATAGGGTCGGATCAGCGCATCGGTTATCAGTTCATCTACCCTGGCTGTGGCTATGGCGGCTCCTGTTTCCCCAAGGATGTCAAAGCCTTGCTGGCAACAGCCCAGGAACTGCAATATGACACGCCGCTGATCCGGGCGGTGGAGCGCATCAACGAGCAGCAAAAATCGCGACTCTACGAGATACTGTCAGACTTCTTCAGCGCCCAGGGGGAATCCCTGGCAGGCAAGACGATCGCTCTGTGGGGGCTGGCATTCAAACCCAATACCGACGACATGCGCGAGGCCCCGAGTCGTGCCCTGATGGAGGCCCTCTGGCGTGCTGGCGCCACAGTGCAAGCCTATGATCCGGAAGCCATGCAGGAGACCCAGCAGCTCTATGGCTATTGTGACAACCTGAGGCTGATGGGGACCAAGGAGGCCGCCGTGTTTGGGGCAGATGCCCTGGTGATCTGCACCGAGTGGAACCATTTCAAAGCACCCAATTTTGCCACCATCAAGCAGGCATTGAAGCAACCGCTGATCGTGGATGGCCGCAACCTGTTTGATCCCTCAGAGATCCCCTCATTTTTAGAGACTCAAATAATTCCAAGTGTGCGGGTATATAAGCGGTGTTGCTTCAGGTAGT